>JBDHQB010000020.1:0-40096 GCA_039806825.1 Parachlamydiaceae bacterium
ACGCTTTTCTCATGTCGGTGTCTCTTAAGTAAAAAAGAGACGACTATATATCAAAATTCAAATTTGAAGACACTCTCTAAGACGCTTCCAGCAGAAATCGTTCAAAATATCATGAACTTTTTTCTAGAAGTGGATAAGGCGACATTTGAAGATTTCAATGAGCTCTTTGAGTTTTATTTAGTGAAATTTATTAATATTCTTAATGGCCTTAAAGTTTGCGAGCCATCTTTCATGAAAGTAAAAGGAATGTTTGAAAGGCTTTTAGAAATTATGTGCCTTCCAAAAAATCTAACTGAGGAAGGCATGCTCAGAAGAGCTACGTTTATGAACTTTATCCTTGGGACATTCATTGATGGCGATTCGTTAAATTCAAAACTTGCCTATTCCTATTGCTTAAAACTTGCCACTGAAAAAGGTTTTTACAAAAACCACCCCGACCTACTAGAGGCTGCACAAAAACTAAAGTCAGGTTCTCCTCTGCCTTAACATAAACATCTCTGGGCGCTTCGTGCATTTAATCTAATATTCTAGTTTTTTTCCTTTCTTAATGCTATCGTCAGTGGGAATTACTTAAATTGAGACAACCATGACCACAATGTCTAAATGGATTTTCATATTTATCTTTATCACATCGCCTTTATTGGGAATTGAAGAGCGCTTTCTACTTATCACAGGTTGCGGCAGAAGTGGCACACAGTATACTCATGATTTCTTAAATAAATCTGGATTACAAGTAGGATTTGAAGTTGTGCGTGAACATGGAAGTGTTTCGTGGCTGCTTACTTCAGAAGCTTCTTGGGCTCCCTGGGGGCCTCTGCGAAAAGATTTTAAATTCAAGCATGTGTTCCATCAAGTCAGAGATCCACTTAAGGTTATTCAATCTTTCTATAATGTGACCCCTAGAGCTACCTGGGAATGGGTCGCTGAAACAATCAAAGAAATCAACATCAATGATCCAGACTTAGTAAAATGTGCAAAATACTGGATACACTGGAACTTATTAGCTGAATCGAAAGCTGAATGGACCTATCGAATCGAAGATTTTGATAAGGAATATCTACAAATGGCTATCAGGCTCAAATACCCATTAAAAAAATCCGTCCTGGACACCATTCCTAAGACAACGAATACAAAAGTCAAGCCTGATGATGTTGTAATTACTTGGGAGTTATTGAAAGCTGAGCTACCCCCTGAACTCTACCAACAGCTAGTCGACCTAGCAAAACACTACCGTTACATCAAATAGTTGTTGCTCGCGCTCTGCGCCCTGGAATGCTGTGCCCAATGGCACAGCTCCAGGGCGCTTCGCGCAGAGCCCTATTCATCGCAGCAGTGGGCCCCTGGACGCTTCTTGAAATAATATTTGGGCACCATTTTGTACTTGGTCACGAGCTGGCGATCTGGGACAATATAACTGTCTGTTGTTGTATAGTACTCTGGAACATACCTGCAAAACGTCTCATAGTAATATTGAGGAACATATTTACATCTCAATTTTTGATAGTACTCCGGCACAAACCTGCGATGCTGTCTTTCATAAGTGACTTCTTTGTTAACACATACCCATTCCTCATAAGGGCATTTCACATATTTGCAAACCTTCAAATAACAACCTCCACAATCACATTCGTCTGGAGCAGCACCCATCTCTATTTCTTTTTCCTCTTCTTGTTCTCCAAGACCCATGTCATCTACCGGTTTAGCGGCAACTTCATTGCGGAATTCCACAGGCATATCCACCTTTTCTTCTTTATCGCACTCTTCTGCAACAAGATAATGTCCAAATACCAGAGTTGTTCCGACTAATAGTCCCAATAATTTTCGGTCCATTGTTCCTCCCAAATGGAAAAACTATAAATATATTTTTTTAAATATTATTTACCAGTTGTTATAGATATATGATCAACAACAACCAAAAAAAACCATGCCAAACTACGACATTGAAGTCTTTAAATTGACCAAATATTACGACAGCTACGTCGCTGTTGATAACATCACTTTTAAAATTTCCAATGGATCTGTCTTTAGTTTGCTTGGCCCAAACGGTGCTGGAAAAAGCACCACGATTAAAATGCTTACTACCTTACTCCCTCCTTCGTCAAGAACAGCTCTTATCGAGGGATACGATATCGTTCAACAGCCCAGCAAAATTCGTGAAAAAATTGGCTATGTTCCGCAACTCCTTTCGGCGGATGGTGACCTTACAGGATACGAAAATCTTCTTCTTTCAGCGAAACTCCATGGAATTCCAAAAGATATAAGGGATAGCAAAATTCGCTCCATTCTAGACTTCATGGGACTTTTCGATTCTATGTACAAACTCGTTAACCAATATTCTGGCGGCATGATCCGACGCCTAGAAATCGCACAAGCTTTATTGCATGAGCCCCCAGTTCTATTCCTGGATGAACCTACTGTGGGCTAAGATCCTGGAGCCAGAAAGTCATTATGGAAAAGCATTCAAGACCTCCGCAAAAAATTTGGTACAACTATATTAATGACAACTCACGATATGGATGAAGCCGATAGACTTTGTGACGTTGTTGCATTTATGCACCGTGGAAAAATTGTCGCCATGGACACACCCCTTACCTTAAAAGGATCGGTAGGTCCAGAAGCAACCCTCGACGATGTTTTTATTCATTATACCGGGACCTCTATCCAAGGAGAATGTGGAAGTTATGGAAATGTCAAACAGACAAGACGCACCATCAACAATTTGGACTAGTTTCAAATTGATGCTGCAACAGATCTGGCGATTGCAGAAACGGATGTGCGTAAACTTCGACACGACCCTTGGGAATTGGTAACAAGGTTCGTTCAACCTGCTGTTTGGCTCCTCATTTTTGGACAAGCCATTGCAAATGCCCGCGCAATACCCACTGGAGATGTTCCCTATCTCGATTATCTGGCTCCCGGGATTTTGGCTCAAAGTATCTTATTCATCGCCATCTTTTATGGAGTGGCTTTAATCTGGGAGCGAGATATGGGAGTCCTCCACAAGATCATGGTTACACCTGCGCCCAGGATTGCGCTTGTAGTCGGTAGAGCCCTAGCAGCAGGTTTCAGAGGAATTTCCCAGGTGTTTGCGATCTATTTTTTATCAATATTGATCGACATTGACATTCGTTGGAATATCTTTGCATTTTTAGGAGTCTTGGTGTTTGTGATCCTTGGAGCAGCAATTTTTTCAACTTTTTCATTGATTATTGCCTCAATAGTGAAAAAAGAGAACGCTTTATGGGAATTGGTCAAGTGATGACCATGCCTTTTTTTTGCGAGCAATGCCCTTTACCCCATATCGATCATGCCCGGTTGGATTAAAACAATTTCTCACTTTAATCCTCTAACCTATCAAGTGGATGCCATCCGTTACTTGATGATTGAAGGGGAAATAACGCATTTCGGATTAGGAGTAGATTTTTTCGTTTGCTTCCTAGTTTTTTGGATACTTGCTGCGATCGCCACCCCTCTATATCCAAAAATTTTGTATTAAATCCTAGCTAATTGGTTTAAGTTGCTTAGTATAAAATAATTAAAAACTAATTTATTTAAGAGCTTCTTGTATCTTTTATTAAAGGGATGTGGTATTCTTTAACAACTTCAAACTTAACAAAAGTTGCCACAGTGAGCTTCCAAGACCAAAATTTACACCAGGGGATCCTTAAAGCTATCAATGACGCAGGATATAAAAATCCTACCCCCATCCAAGAGTTAGTTATACCAAACATATTAAGTGGAAAGGATATTCGTGCCTCCGCCCAAACAGGAACGGGGAAAACTGCTGCATTCTTACTCCCAGCCCTTCAAAGATTGACCGTCCCCTCCCCTTTCAAAGGAACTGGGCCCAGAGTTTTAGTCTTAGTTCCCACACGTGAATTGGCAATGCAAGTAGCTAACGAAGCTGTCAAGTATAGTAAATATTTATCCAAAGCCAAAACTGTTTGCATCTATGGTGGAGCTCCCTATCCGATTCAAAATCGACAATTGTCCCGCCCCTACGAAATTTTGGTGGCAACTCCAGGAAGATTGATCGACCATCTCGAACGAGGTAAAATTAATTTTTCAAGACTTGAAATGCTTATATTGGATGAAGCCGACAGAATGCTGGATATGGGATTTATTGGTCCTGTAGAACAAATAGCTGAAGCAACACCTAAAGAAAGACAAACCTTGATGTTCTCCGCGACATTGAAAGGAAGCGTCATGAGTCTTTCAAAAAAATTGCTTAATAATCCTATCGAGATTGAAGCTGAACATTCCCAAAGCCACGTTGATAATATTGAGCAAAGACTCCATCAAGTAGACAACTTGACTCATAAAAATAATCTGTTAGAGCATCTCTTGATAGATCCTTTAATCAACCAGGCGATTATTTTTACATCTACGAAAAGACATGCTGAAGAATTGGTAGGGATGTTGCACGAGATGGGGCACAGCACAGCAGCGTTGCATGGTGATATGAATCAAAGGCAACGTACAAGAACAATTTTGAAGTTGCGTCAAGGGGAGATCAAGATATTGGTTGCGACCGATGTTGCTGCACGTGGAATAGATGTTCAGACAATTAGCCATGTGATCAATTTTGATATGCCTATGGGTACTGAAGATTATGTTCATAGAATTGGAAGAACCGGAAGGGCTGGAGCTAAAGGAATAGCGATATCTTTTGCTTCAATGAAAGATATGGCGCAAGTAAAGCGTATCGAGCAGTTCACAGGGCAAAAGATGGTACCCCATGTCATTCCAGGCTTTGAACCTAAGAGTAAAGAAAAGAGTTCTGATGGTAAAGGTAGTCAAAGGACTCGCAGAAGGAGTGGTGGGGAAAGGGATAGAGCAAAATTTAGCGGAAGAAGCGAAAGACCAAAATTCGCTGAGAAGAAAGAGACGCCCCGGTTTGTGGAGAAAGAGACACCACGTTTTGTTGAGAAGAATGAAACTCCACGGTTCGTTGAAAAAAATGAAAAGCCGAGATTTGCTGAAAAAGCTGGAAAGCCAAAGTTCGAAAGAAAGTTTGAGAAGCCAAGCTTCGGCGCAAGGAATGAAAAATCAAAATTCAGCGAAAGAAACGAAAAGCCAAAGTTCGGTGAAAGAGGCGAAAAGCCAAAATTTGGTGGAAGAAGCGAAAGACCTAAGTTTGGCGAAAGAAGCGAAAAACCTAAATTCGATGAAAAAAACGAAAGGCCAAAATTTTCTTCAAGGAATGAGAAGCCAAAATTCGGCGGAAAAAGTGAAAAACCTAGATTCGATGCAAAGTTTGAGAACTCAAGCCCAAAGAATCAGGAAAAGAAGCCTTTTGGTGGACCACGTAATAGCTTTAGCAAGCCAAAGTCATCCCGTTTCGCTAATAAAGGCTCTCAGCTCAACCGCAAAAAACCATAAGCCCTACAAAACCTCATCCTCGCGCAAAGCGCCCTGGAGTTGCAGTGCCCTATGGCACAGCTCTTGCAACGCATTAAACTCACAGTGCCAAAGCATAAACCCTTTGGAACTCCAAGGCGTTTCGCGCAGCGGCAAGCTCTACAACGCTTCGAGATTCTTTTCCGCTCTTCTCAAATTATTCGGGATTTGGTTAGATACGCCTTTAATAAAAAGAGGCGTTTTCTATGCAAAACTGGACATCACACGCGAAACTGATAGCTTGCATTGCACTTTGCCTCGGTATCGGATGGCTGGGAGGCCTTTTCACAGAAACGTCAGTCTCAACATGGTACCCAACTCTCAACAAACCTTCGTCAATACCACCAAATTGGCTTTTTCCCATTGTATGGACAATTCTTTACATCCTCATGGGAATATCCTTATGGCTAGTTATTGAAGCACCCACCTCAAGAAAAACAGCAGCTTATATTGCCTTTGCTTTACAGCTATTCCTGAATTTCATTTGGTCCATCATCTTCTTTTTCTTCCAAAGCCCATTTTTTGGAATGATCGACATCTGCATATTATGGTTGACCATCATTGGGATGTTCATCATTTTTTGGCAGCATTCAAAACTTGCAGCGCTTCTTCTTATCCCCTATTGGCTGTGGGTCGGATACGCTTTCTATCTAAACACTTACATTGCGATGAATAATTGATGAATAATTAATATTCAAATTACTGTGCATGTGCGCTTAAAACTCGTAGCGGAATCCCCCCTGCACAGCCTGTGCCCTATAACTGCCTCTACCCACTTCTGCATCGTAATCTAAGAAAATCATTGCATTCGGATTAAGCAGCACAGTAAATCCAAAACCGAAAAGCCCGAAGTCTTGCTTCTGCTTTCCATTGTGGATCGCAAACTTACTGTTAGGAGTTTTCGCCAACGAAGCCTTCACTGTCCGGCATCCAGCAATAAATTCATGCACATAGAAAGCTCTGAATGAAGGCATGATCCTTGCAATAGATATCCTAATAGGATAATGCAGGCTTGCACCCACAGCTGCCTGGAAAGAACTTGCGCTCTGTGAAGCGACCTTTAAGTCCAAAGCATCGGCTTCCCTTTCCTCATAGCCATCTACATTGATAGAAACATACTGCAGTGAAACTAAGGGTTCCAAAATCCAATTGTTGCGATCTAAATCGTAACCCACGCTTCCATAGGCGATATATTCCCGTCCATCAGGCTCAGCCTTTGCTGTTCGGTCGACATACGAAAATCTAATATTCCTTTCAACTTCATAGTTATTCCAACCATAGCCAAGCAGCCCTTCAAAGTTGAAACACCCATATTCCCAACTGGAATAAAGCCCTGTTTGCCATGCATTAATATAAAGCTTTCCCCCATGGTCATCGAGCTGAGCATTGGTTTTACCATATCCCAAATAAATTCCAGCATAGAAATCATTTCCAAAATAGTAATCTATTCCACCTGTGACGGCATAAGTTTGGCTATCATAAGGAAATTGACAATCCTTCTCATTTTGATCGGTAAATAATCCTGTACCTGTTAGAAAGAACCCTAAATTATCAAACCAGCCACATGCGCTTGTTCGTCCGTTAAAGTTGCAGCGTCGTTCAATTTGCTCCATCCGCTTGATCAGACTTCTAACCTGTAAAGTCGCTTGTGAGAAAGCAATCTCACTTTCAATAAATGTTGTGCGGGGCATGATTTGATCATATGCTTCCGCCACCTGTTTGTTTGTCTGCAAAGAATCGATTGCACTTAACACACTATTTAAATCCGAACCTGCAGTGTCGGTGACTCTATTTAACATTTCACCCACGGAGATCTGATCGTGGTTTAATTCATGCACCAATGAAGGATTGATATAATCCCTTTGAACTTTCAGCCATAGTCCATTCGAAAAATATTCGGGTCTTAGTAAAACCGTCGGAGTTATATTGGTAAATGCGTGATAGAATGTTCCACTTACAGCTCCAGCATATAAGGGTATGTATGTTGTCCCAATAGGCGGCAAATAATTTGTAGGGTTATAAACTGTTAATAGCCCAGAAATATCTGCACGCCCCGCAACTTGTAGAGTGCTTCCACCACTAGAGTCTAATTCGAAAACGAGTGTCCCCTCACTAAATTGAGTGTAGTTTCCATTGACATACATTGTTCCAGGGACAGTTGGAGAACCTGGCGCAACAATGCCGCGGTTATTGACGTGTGTTCCTGCAGTTCCAGTTCCTACAAGTAGGTTGCCCTGCTCAACATTCAAAATTCCTCCAAGCTTACTTCCCTCTGCAAGCTTTAATATCCCAGACTCAATAGTGGTTGTTCCTCTATAGGCTGAACTGTCAGCAGTCAATGTCAACATGCCGTTTCCAGTTTTTTTGAAATGTCCAGGGCCCCAAATTACACCCGACAATGTGGAATCAAAACCGTTTGTATCAAATGTTCCCCCTCCAGCACGTATTGTCAATTGGGTCGGAGAATTAACTGGATTAAGAGTTTCCAAGGTTGCACAATCTAGAATTAGTGCTCCCGCTTTGCTTCCCATTGAATTTTCAGTGACATTATAAGTCTGACATCCATCTAAAATTGGCACAGGAGTGACAATCACATTAAAGATATAAGGGGAAGCAGCTGAATCCGACATAACGTTTGTATTTGGAAGTGTACTTTGTATACCTCCTACAACATACCCAGCTAAGAATGGATTGGGACCAATCTCGTCAAATTTCAACACACCGTTGGTGTAAAATGGCCCTTGATTAGGCAACAAGAACCAAGCTCCAGCACCAAACAAAAGCGGATTTCCAGGATTTGAATATTCTGAAAGGATAACAGGATATTCTGTTGGCATTAGATATTGTCTAAACTTCCCATGCTCATCGATACTTACAGTTGTTATCTGATTGGTAAAGGGGAATTCTGAGTCTGTAAGATACTGCCCATCTTGAAAGTACTCATAGGTTATACCTCCCAATAAGACATTGTACATGTGATCTGTCTCTTCCGAATACATTCCCAAGAATGCATTGGTATAGACATTCATCCCTTGTTTAAATGTACCAGGAGCAGCAGGATTCGGCATAAAAGAGGAGCCATCTGCATCGATGGTCACTGGAACAGTCCAAATACCAGTAGATAAAGTAAAGACTCCGGATAGGGCTACAAGACCTTGTTCTAACTGTCCTTGTTCCTTGCTTATAATAGGACAAACATTAAGATCACGCCTTCGATAAGCAGGATCAGGAATGACTGGATCGGGAGCAAGTATAGTTGCGGACAAATTGGTGCCGTCATCATTGATATTGAAGCGTCTTACCTGCTGCGTATAATCCCCATTAGACTCGTCATGATAAAATCCACTGAAGTTCTGTCCAAAAACTAGTAATGTGGGATTATTTTCTATTTTCGTCATGAATCCTCCAGTCACTTGGAAGGTCGGGTCGGAGATTTGACGAATATGTTGGGCAGCAGAATCTCCCATAGGAGCATTCACAACCCAATTCATAAGACCAGGAACATCAATTGCTGTTAGTGTATCTTTTGTTGTAAATTGGCCTGTGGAAGTAACAACACCATATCCACCTGTCATGTACAGAGTGCTTTCATTTTGATAATTTTGAGGACTTGTGACTGATAAGGAATCAATCTGGGTCTGAGTCAAGCCTGATGTTGGGTCATTCAATGGGCGCGAATAGACTGTACCGCTTGCAGGATTAACTACATAGAGGGTTGTGTTTTGTTGCTGAGGAGGAAAATTATTATCGTCGGCATTAAATCCATGCATACCATTTGTTCTACCGCCTACCAAGAGCCATTTTCCATCATACTGAGCAAATGAATAAGAATGGATCCCATTGGGCAATTCGAAGTTAGCTTCTTCAATCTTCACGCGGTAGGGCAAATCATAGCCAGAAAGAATTGGAGAAAGCGTACTCGTCTGATTGTCTGCTGAAAGTGATCCAAATAAAACAAAAGTTAAACCATAGGCTAAAGCTTTCTTAAATTTTCTCATTACTCAAGCTCCTTTGGCATTTCAAAATCAGCAACAAAAATTTGAGAGGTGTTGTCAGGTCCTCTTTTGGAAGTCCAAGATATTTTAGTTCCGTCTCTATTAAACACAGGAAGTCCATCAAAAGTAGGGTGATATGTCAGGCGGAGCTGCTTACCAGTCTTGATATTTTGAAGATAGATTTCGTAATTCCAATGTCCATGCTCAGATGTTGTATAGGCGATCACCTTTCCATTTGGATGCCAGTAGGGTGACCAATTGATTACGGTGTCATTTTCTGTCAGTTGCTTTTCCCCTGTTCCATCGGAATTGATCACATAGATTTGCAGATAATCCTTCTTGGACCTATCAGCGCGGAAAATGATTTGTTTGCCATCGGGAGAAAAAAAAGGCCCCCCATTGTAGCAATGATCGGTTTTCGTTACTCTAAACGCATTCGTTCCATCTGCGTTCATCGTATAAATGTTCATCGAACCACTTTCATTGCTAGCATAAACGATTTTACTTCCATCGCTGGAGTAGGAACATTCAGCGTGGTAGGCTTCTCCTGAAGTCAATGCTCGAAGTTCGGTTCCATCAGGATTTGCTTCATAAATATTCATGTAAGGAGTGAAGTCCCAGATATAGTCTCCTCCATTTCTCTGGTAACCCGGAACGGACATTTCGTAATTAGGATCATCTAGTCTAGGATCGCTGTGGCTTGAGGCAAAAATGATTTTTTTTCCATCGGGTCTAAAATAGGCGCAAGTGCAAGCTCCCTTGCCAGTGCTGATGAGCTTAGGGTGCGATTGGCCGCTTCTTATGCTGTATATCTGGTATTGAGTTTGTCCTTTAGGAACGGCTTGAAATATCAACGTTTTTCCATCGGGTGAGAAGTAACCTTCTCCAGCTTTTTCGAATCCCATTGCTGGACTAGTGACTTGAATAATATTCTTTAATGAAACAGCCTCTTCTTTTTCGTAAGCTCCTAAAGACAAGGTTGTCATAATCGCGACAGTAGTAAGATTAAGAGTTTTTTTCATGAATGATGCCCTTCCGATCAAAAAAAGATTGAGAAGCTACAATTCACGAAAACACCTTTAACTTCAACAGGAAATGATTTGTGACGTGTAGAATTAGAAATGAAAACAGACGGCACTCAAAGGAGTACCAACTAGGGCAATTTTTCAGCGATGCCTTTGTGATATAGCGCGTGCACTGATTTAATTACTCTGACTTATCCTCTCTATGGCAGCATTCCTTTGATCCTTTGTCAAGATTGTAGAATATCCAAAGAGCCAAGGTCGAGAAAAGGAATAGAAGAATAATGTTGAACCAAATAGGAATGTTAACACCAGCGATTTCAACAGGAAATTGAAGGTAAATCCTAAGTAATTGAAGTAGAGCAGTAAAGGCAAATATAACCCCCGAAACTAGCAATGGTTTGTACATAACAGCCTCCGGTTACGTAAATTATTATAGCATAAGCGTATTTTCGACACAGCGGTCACACCGGACGTAGCGGATTACAGAAAAAGCACCAAAACTTTTCCGCAGGCGTGGGTACGTAACGTCCGCTGTGTCCGCTTTGTCCGCAGTGTCAGCCTGTCATCGCGGTGAGGACCTTACGAGGCCCCTGGAATGGAGAACGACCATGCATGGTCAAGATATTGTCCAAAACCAAAACATCCCCTTTTTGCCATGGGAAATAGATTGTGTTCTTATCTAAAACATCCATGACATGATAGATGTCCTCCCTTGGAATCGGCGAACCATCAGCGAAAAATACCTCATGCAACCTCATATGCTTTGGAGCATAGAACATCTTCGCTGCCCAGTATCTCCATTTCCCTAACAATTTTGGATTAAAATCAAATAAATGCACCTGATTAAACCAGACATTCTGCTTCACAATAGGGTGTTCCAAGATTGCGGGACGGGTTTGGCTAATTTGAATCCAATCGTTTTTATTCCATTTGAGATCAAACTCATTTTCATGACATTTTCTTTCGACTTCTTTTTTATCATTTGTCTCAAAAACATCGATCCAAGATTTGTGGGCTTTTTGATACTGATTAATCCATTCAAGAATAGGACTTTTGAAAAAGTAACAAGATGAATATTTCAACTTATTGTCAATAAAACGGTTCTTCACCCGATCATCGATAGCATTATAGATCTTTCTTGCATCAGCAATCGTTGTTTCCCCTTTTTCTTTTGGAGCGACATGACAATAAAAATAAATGTGCTTTGGATAATTCTTAACGAAAGAAAATTCATTATGCAAAGGAATTTTCAACCATGGCGGTGCTTCGGTAGATGTGTATACGCCCTCTTTTACTTTAATACGAGGGCTGTCACCTCCAATATAATCGATAAATTTTCCAGCTCCAAAGCCTAAAACGGATTTCGAAAATTCCTCTGCGTCATTGACCGGAAAGCCTCTAAAAAGCAATCCACCATATTTCAAAAGATTCTGATGAAAAAATGTTTTGTGTTTGGAAAGGATTTCTAAGAACTCATCGAACTTCATGTTTTTATCGATGCATTCGATAACTAAAGGTAATTTTTCAGAGGTAATAAATTTAGTCTTAAATTTTTCCATATGCCTCCGATTTGTTGTTAGCTAGTTTTAATAGCACCTATTTTTATTTCTTCCAAGTCTCCCACCAAAGATGGACGGCTAAAGCTTCAGGAGGAAGATAAGATTTTTTGATCTCTTTTGGACTTAACCGGAGGTGGCTCATATTCTTAAAGTAAGGGAAAGGATAAAAATAAGAACAAGGCAAAACTAAAATGTTTTCCCCTTTTTGTTGTGCAATGAAATCATGGCATACTCTTGTTAATAAAACAGGTCCGGTGCGATAAAGCATGGGTTCATTGGGAGACTCATCCTGAATTTTTATTCTATGAATACAATTGGCAATAATTTCAGACCCTTTTTCTGCTCCCATCAATCCATTTGCCACATAAAGGGGCAGTTTGTCCCTAGTACCAATTTGATTAATTTCTTGCCCTGTAAAAAATCTTAAACCATTGCCTATCAAATCGTTAAACGATTTTAAGCAGATGAAATCGACATCTGCGTAAATTCCCCCTTCTTGCAACAAAATTTCATACCTTAAGATATCTGATTTCTCAGCCCAGCTTTCAGCAAGGTTAAAAGCCAGCTTTGAATAACCACTTGACCATTCAAATTTTTTTACCTCTTCATCAGTCCAAGTTTTGACGGTCCAGCCTGGAAGGCATTTTTCCCATGTGGACCGGGTAAAAATCACCTTTTCTGGTACCGGAGAGCCTAGCCAAACAAAATGCAAAATTGGAGGTATAGAACAATTTTTTGGAGGCTTTTCATAGGATTGCGGTTTAAAAGTGCTACAAAACTTTTCATAATTGGCTAGAAGCACCTTGAAATCAGGATCGATAAAATAAGCTGGGTCCGTTGGCAGCTCTCTAGCATATTCAATAGAGTTCCAGAAATTTGTTGCGATGAATCCTTGCAAATTTCCCTCTGTCCATTGAATATCCCAACCTTTCATAAAAAACCTTAAATTTTTTGTTTTATTCTTATACGATTTCAGAAAAAATGTGTTTAAATAACAGAGGGCACAACATGAAATATATTCTGAAATCGATTCTTCTTTTTATTACTCTATTCTGTTCTCAAGTTTCTGCTATTGAAGAACATTTTTTACTTATTACTGGTTGTTCAAGAAGCGGAACGATGTACATCAGTAAGATTTTAAATGAGTGCGGGTTAAATATTGGACATGAATGGACTGAAAAAGATGGTCTTTCCTCTTGGCTTTTTGCCGTGAATACCGATGCAGCTCCATGGGGACCTCAGCCCAACCAAATCCATTTTCAACATATTTTTCACCAGGTCAGAGATCCCTTAAAGGTGATCTCCTCTGTTTTTACTCATGAACCTTTGGAATCTTGGCAATATATTATTGCTCACATCCCCGAAATAAGCTGGGAAGATTCAAGGCTAACCAAAGCCTCAAAATTTTGGTATTATTGGAATCTAAAGGCTGAACAAAAGGCTGAATGGACCTATAGGGTGGAAGCGATAAAAGAAATTTTGCCAGAATTTAGCCAGCGGTTAGGTATACCTCTCGATCCTTCAGCTTTAGACCGTGTGCCCACAAATTCCAATACCCGGGGAAGTTACTATTTTGCCGAGGAATTTAAATGGTCTGATTTGGAAGCGGAGCTTTCGCCAGAGCTTTATGCGAATATTCGGCAATTAGCTAATCGCTACGGTTACACATACTAAATACGTGCTCGCGCGGGCACAAATAGTAGTATTGTCCGTATTGCCTCCATCTGCTATTCTTTTCAAGCAACCGGAGGTGCTAACGCTATGTTCAAATATTTCGATTACAAGCTCATTTTAGTTGCTTTAAGTTTACTAGTATATCATCCTTTACATGCGGAGAACAATTCCATGACATCTGTTCAAACGGAAGAAAAACCTATGAAGTTATCTGATCGTCCAGTCGTTATTGTTGAAACAAACCAAGGCTCCTTTGAAGTCGCCTTATTTCCTAAAGTGGCTCCGAAGGCTGTAGAAAATTTTCTACGTCTAGCTGACAAAAATTACTATAATGGTGTGGTATTCCATAGAGTCATCAAAGGATTCATGATCCAAGGTGGCGATCCAACCGGTACCGGCGCTGGCGGTTCATCCGTTTGGGGCAAAGAATTTGAAGATGAAGTTTCCCCAAATGTTAAATTCGATAAGCCAGGTTTGCTTGCAATGGCTAACAGAGGCCCAAAGACTAACGGCAGCCAATTCTTTATTACTGTAGCTCCAACTTCTTGGCTAAATGGCAAACACACCATTTTCGGAGAAGTCATCAGTGGATATGACGTTGTTCAAAAGATCGAAAACACAAAAACCGATCCAAGAGACCGTCCTGTAGAACCACAAAAAATCCTCAGCATTAAGCTAAAGCAATCTTAGTCTAAGTAAAATTTCGTGCGCCTAGGCGCACGAATTTTTGTCCTGCCCATCATTTAAAGTGTTTTCAATTCATACAACAGGACTTGTTGAGAATTATTCTTTTTCATAGGATGAGGCCAACCGAGCGGGAGGTCTATCTCTATGTCACTGATAATCAGATTACTAATTTTATGTTACTGCACAACATCGACTGTTTTCGCCGTAGGAATGGGCAATGAAATGGGGCCATTCTGTTTACAAGTTCAAGGCTTTATCAATACTAATAGGGCCGTTGCTTTGGATAACCCTGCATGTTACGCGATGACCTCCAAAAAAGTGCTCACAATGGTAGTGGTGATCGACGAAGCGATCAACAACCAAACCTACATGAATTATGTTAAAAAACTGACGATTGAGCCTTATATCTATGGAATCGATAGGAATCAGCAACCTGTGCTCTGTGGAAATATCACAAGGGTAGAAATTTTAAAGCAGCAATCTGTCCGCTTTGGAACCGCACAAGTTATTCAAGAGTTTGGCGGATTAAATCCTAAATTCACAGCTATGATTATTTGGAAACAACCCCCTGCTGTGGGTCCTGTCAACGTTTGGAAAGTTCTAGATGTCCAAGTCAACAACAGTGCGTCCTATCTTGCACGTCAGGATGTTTTGCAATTGTTCCCAACTCAAGGATTGAATGTGATCTGCAGCACATTACCTATTACAGCTCCAACACAATCTGCACAACCTTTTACTCAGCAAACTTATCCACAAACACAAGCTTATCCACAAACGCAAACTTACCAGCAGACACAAACATACCAACAGCCAGTACAGCAAGCTGTTCCGCAGTATCAGTACCAGCAGCCTGCGCAGCAACAGTCCGTTCAACAACCTCTGCAAACCCAGCAGGAAAAATACAAGCCTTATGTCCCCCCAAAATGGGATGGCCCCAATTATTAGAATAGACAAAGTCTACTAAGCGATAGCTTTTCCGCAGGTGTAGAGTGCAGTATCGGAGCGAATGCGGAGCTACCGCCATGCGTTGCAAGATAAGCGTGCTGCAGGCTGTTGCTCGCGCTCTGGTTTTGGGTTTTGGAAAACAAAAACGTTGCAAGCGGTCAGGGCAAAGGCGGTAGTTCCACTTCGTTCCGCCACCGCATTCCAAGGCGCAGAGCGCGGGCAACAATTTGCAACAAGCTTGCTACTCAACGCATGGCGGTAGCTCCGCATTCGCTCCGCTACCGCACTCCACACCTGCGGAAAGGCTACGGCTGTGTCCTCTTCGTCCGCTTCGTCTGCTTTGTCCGCTGGTCCGCTACCACCAACCTTTTAGTTTGGGTCGGTTTTTGTAGATTGGCTGGCCTTGCCAGTATTTTTGTGTCTTCATTATGGGTGAAATCTGACTTTTTCCAGTTCCATGGTAAGCAAGAGCAGGATACATTGCATAAATATTGTACTTGTAATGAACAGAGCTTATCTCATTATCAACAGGCAAAATTTTCTGCACCAATGGATCTTCGATCTTTTTCAAATGGGCCACGAGCTCATCGTACATCGTATAATTTACCGCATAACATGCCAATGACCATGAATTGTATATCTTATAAATATGTTTATTGACCCTTTCAGTCGGCTCCAAAATACCTACAACGAAATAGAGCATTTGCCAATTACTAGGAAGATCTCTCAAATTTTTACGTAATTTGACACCTGCTCCAAATTTTACAATTTCATCATCAATGATCGTCCCAAAACCGCAATCATCCTCTAAGATCAATACCCTGCTATATTTTTTTGCTTCAGAGTAAGCTGTTTGATAAGCTTCCTTATCATTATTCTTAGCTGCTAGTTTCATCTCGGACATGGCAGCATCAAAAGCATTTTTCACTTTCTCAATCACTTTATAGTGGCTTAGATAACAGCCTGCTTCTCCTTGATGAAGCAAATCCAAATTCCTACGGCCCTCTTCGGTTTTAAGATCGAAGTGATCCCGATTTGTATAAAACTTTCTCCAAATACTTTCGTCGACCTCTTTTCTGCCGTCAATCCCTTTGAAGATTTCAAATTGATAGACACCGATATCATTCAATTGTTTAGTGATATTTGCTAGCCTTGTAGTAGCTTGTGGGAGATTTATGACAAAGATAGACTCAAAAAACTCATCGAGCTTCCAGTCTAAATCCAAGGACTCATCGTCCATTGTCTTTAGATGGGATACCGCAATAGAGCTAATTGTCGGAAAAGTAAAACTAAAGTTATCTTGTTGGAGACCTTTATGATCTTTCTCTACAGTGTAATGATATTCAACTTGTGTTTCAGGCTGCTGTTGAAGTTCCGGCATCATTTCAAATATCATTGCTTTCCCCCTCTAAGTTTTGGCAGTACTAGGATGGCGTCAGACACTTTGCGCAATTTAACAGATCTATCCAATAAATCGTATCCGCAAGGATCATTGATAACTTCATGATGAAACATCATTGTACTAGAACCTCCACCATCTAGGTTTAGAGCTTGCACACAGCCCAATTTTTGCATCAAAATTGCTAAATTTGGAAGCGATATTCCCACACTTTTGTGAAGGGGCCTTCCTGGAACATTTCTTCTGCCATCTACAACAACGAGTACCCAGTGGTCATTTTGTAAAATTCCAATTGCAGTTCTCGGATTTTTCTTTTTCCAAATGTCTTCAGGGATTTTATCAGCGCTATAGTCATGAACCTTTCCATCTCTAACCAAAATTCCTAAGCCTCCCACAGCATACTCAATCTGATCCCAATCTTCTGGAATTGTAACTGGATTTGCTGATTTTGGTACTACTTGCACATGGTATGATAAAGTTGAGCCGATCAATAAGTTTACCCACAACGATTTATCAGGACCTATCGATAGGACAAATCCATGTTGAGGGATTAAGGCATTATATCCCTTGATTTCCCTTACAACACTATTGTCAACGACATATTCAATTCCTGCTTTTGTTTTGGTAGATTCTAAAAAGAATTCGTTGTAAATAGTGGCTTGATTTGAAGCTCTCAGGAGATTTACACCATCAATAGGATAAACCACACCATTGGCCTTGATAGTTGTGTTTGTGCAAACCTCATCGAAAATTACTTTTCCGGTTGTATTTGACCATCCAATAGTGCCGCGAATATTTTGAGAGGTGCAATACCATTGATTGTTAATTTTTAATATTCCCAGTGGGAGTCCGACAAATTCACCTTCTGGAATATAAAAACCTGCGTTAATTGCTGCTACAGCATCAGGAAAAGTTTTGTCGATCGCTTCAACGTCATCCCAAATGACTCCTTGAGGCCGTGCGGAAACGACATCGTACTTTTCAGGATCCACTTCTATTACATGAACAGTGGCTTTATTTTCTTCGAATGTTCGATATGAAATCCCATCATCAGAAAAAATGAATGAATAAAACAGAAAAACAAAAACAACAACATTTCTAAACATTTTGAGAATCCCCAATAAATAGTAGGGATCACTCTATCAGAATTGAAAAAAAGGAAGAAGGAAATCAGCAGAGGGAAGACGGAAGACAGAAGTCAGAATGAGATATTACACTTTTGACTTTTGAATTCCAACTTCTGACTTCTGAATTCTGTATTCTGACTTCCGACTTCTGTATTCTGTCTCTTTAGAAGCGTTTGGTGTAAATATGGCAATACGGATGTTTACCTGTTTTTGTGTAGTAGTCTTGATGGTATTCTTCTGCTTCGTAAAAGGGACCTGCAGGGGTGACTTCTGTGGCGATATCGTACCCTTTTTCTTTGAGCATCTTAATTAATTTCTCTGCTGTTTTTTGTTGATCTTCAGTTAGATAGAATATTGCCGAGCGGTACTGCGATCCGATATCCGGCCCTTGACGCATCCGCTCTGTTGGATCATGAATCTCAAAAAAGTATCGTGCTAATGTTTCGTAGTTTGTAATTCGTGGATCAAAGATCACTTCTAATGCCTCAGCATGTCCAGTTAAACTTGAACATACCTCTTTATAATCTGGATTTGCTATTGAGCCACCTGTATACCCCACATTTGTTCTAATAACTCCAGGCAGTTTTTTAAACAAAGACTCAACTCCCCAAAAACATCCTCCTGCAAAAATAGCTCGCTCGTAACCTTCCATTGTTTTTGCAGGGATAAATCGCATGGAAATGGAATTGACACAATGACGGGTATCTTTAGCTGTAAATCCTTCACCTTCAAATACATGTCCTAAATGAGCCCCACATCGCTTGCAAAGGATTTCCACCCTTTCCCCATCTGGATCCGGCTTTCTTTGGACACTGCCGTCGATTTCATCATCGAAACTTGGCCAGCCACAGTGGGAAGAAAATTTATCTTTTGATCGATAGAGGGGGAAATCACACCTTCTACATACGTAAACACCAGGTTCCTTAGTGTTATTATATTCTCCTGTATTAGGACGTTCAGTTCCTTTTCGATTAATAACTCTATCTTCTTCTGGACTTAGTTCATGATATCTTTTCACGTTAATGTCCTCTTTTTTATAGAATAATATTTAAAATAAAACTTGACAACTCGATAACTCAATTATATACGAATTCTTATTGTTACAACTTGGAGGTTGTCATGGATATTGTGAATCTTCTAATTAGTTTAGCTTCAGGTGCTGCAGGTGGAAATATTGCCGGTGCAGTGTCTAAGGAAAATAGCTTAGGGACACTAGGTAACACCCTCGCAGGACTCTTTGGTGGTGGTATTGGTGGTTATATTTTACAAGCTATCGAACTAGCTAACAAAACTGGATTAACAAGTCAGCTTTCTAATGCTGCACCTGCTGCTACGGGTTTGGATTTAGGTTCAATCCTAGCAAATATTGGAACTAGCGGTGTTAGCGGTGCTGTTTTAATGATCATCGTCGGATTGATCAAAAACGCATTAAGCAAGTCATAGTCTACTAAAAGGATGAAGGATGAAGGATGAAGGATGATTACATCCTTTAACCTAATACTTCATCCTTATCATTTACGCTTCTACTTGTAATATACTTGGTTCCTGAGAAGCTTCCTTCTTTTTGCCTACGACCTTACTTAAAATCATGGCAAAAGCTCCATTTCCCAATACATTTGCGCTTGTAATGACTGGATCAAAGAGGATGTAAAGCGCAGTGATCATCGAAGACATTCCACCTGTGAACCCTAAATTGCTTTCTAATATTGGGAGCATAACTAGAATTCCTCCCCCTGGAATCGCCGCAACTGAAAATTTTGCCAAAACAAAATAAAAGGCAAACACTAGGTAAGTATAAAATGCAGGTTCTGCAACACCAAAATTTTTCATGACTGCAAATGCAAAAATAGGAATTGCAAAGCAGTCACCAATTAGATGGATATTGACGGTAGCAGGTATTGTGAGGCGCGTAAGGTCTGGATTGTTGGTATTTTTTTCGGCACCTACAAGAGTTAATGGCATTGCAGCTGCGCTGGACATACTTCCGAATCCGGCAATCCCGGCTGGAAGCATATTTTGGAGACTCTTCCAAAATTTTTGTATATTAAACCGATTTGTTGCCAAATAGAGAAAAGTGACATATGAAAATTGTGCTAAGGCAACAAGGACAAAAATCCAGGCATAGTCGTGAACAATATTTTGCATGACTTTGTCATGAATCAATTTGATCACAAAGCCAGCGATGAAAATCGGTATAACAAGGATGATCCCTTTTAAAATTTGACTAACAATCTTGTCAAAAACGTTAGAAATTTTTTCTGCGAGTGATGCATTGATAAATGAAAATAGCAGTCCCAAGATCAATCCAGCAAACATAGCGCGATCATTGGCAACTAATTTTGGCAAGCTGAATGTCCAAGCAGGTTCAAGCCCTGTGCTGTCTTGCGGTAATGCGATCGATAAGTCCATATTATAGAGAGCAGCACCCACTTGATAGCTGATCATTGTAGAAGTAAAATTTGAAATGCAAACACCGACAAGGATTAAGACAATGGCTTTTGTTGCGTTGCTGGCCAATTTGGCCAAAGTTTTAAAAAGCAACATGAATATAACAATCGGTAGAATGAAAATAATGCCAGCTTTAATCGTTAGGCTCAGGGCGTAAAGAAAGGATTGATATGACTCGGGAATAAATCCCTGGAACAAAACCAAAAAGGCCACGATTGCTAGCAAAATTATGGGCATTTTATGGAACATTTATCGTTCTCCGTCTTATTAAGGGTTAAATTGATAAAACTATAGAAAAAAAAAAATTACTTATAGGCTGGAGCCAGCCGTAGTTGTGGAGAACGTCGTACCTGTAGAACCCATTAGATATGTTGCCATGTCACAATAGTAATCGATTAGATGATACTTGTAAAGGGGAATTCAGTTTTCCTACGTGCTCGTGCCTTGCGCACGAGCTCGAGATGATCCCCTCTCTTCTAATTAAACTGGGCCTCTTCAGTAGACCCTTTGAGAGCCGCAGTCGAGAATTGCCCCTCTGTAAAGACCATTTGCAGCTCATCGTAGTAGCCGGCACCCACAAAGCTTTGGTGTTTAATAGCTTTGTATCCATGCTTGTTTTCAAGCTCAAACTCTTTCTCTTGAAAATTGGCATAGGCTGCCATCCCCTCTTGAGTATACTCCTTTGCCAGCTCAAACATACTTGCATTAAGGGTATGGAATCCTGCAAGGGTAATAAACTGAAATTTATACCCTAATTCTCCCAGTTTATCTTGGAATTTTAATAATGTTTTGTCATCCAAGTTCTTTTTCCAATTAAAGGATGGTGAACAATTGTAGGCTAACCATTTTCCTGGGAATTTTTCGTGGATACCCTGAGCAAACTCTTTTGCTTCCCCTAGGTCCGGCTTAGATGTTTCACACCAAACCATGTCACTAAAAGGCGCGTAAACCCGGCCTCTCGCAACGGCATATTCAACGCCGGACTTAATTTTATAATATCCTTCAGGAGATCTTTCCCCAGTCAAGAACCGTTGATCAACTGCATCGGTACTAGAACGGACAAAGGAAGCTGACTCAGCATCTGTACGTGCAATGATCAATGTGGGGACTCCAAGTGTATCCGCAGCGAACCTGGCAGAAATCAATTTTTCTATAAAAAGATTTGAAGGCTCTAAAACTTTTCCTCCCATGTGCCCACATTTTTTCAGCGAAGAAATTTGATCTTCCAAATGGATACCAGCAGCTCCAGCAACGATCATGGCTTTGATTAGCTCAAAGGCATTGAGAGGGCCTCCAAATCCCGCTTCAGCATCTGCGACGATAGGAACAAACCAATCGATATCTTCTTTATTTTGCATATGTTGGATCTGATCAGCACGCATTAAAGCATTATTGAGTCTTGCTATGAGATGTGGAACGCTCAAAATAGGGTACAAGCTTTGGTCAGGATAAGTTTGATCAGCATCATTTGCATCTGCAGCGACTTGCCAACCACTCAAGTAAATTGCTTTTAGCCCAGCTTGAACCTGTTGGACTGCTTGATTTCCTGTCATAGCACCCATAGCCCTAACGAAGGGCTCTTTTGAAAGTAAGTCCCAGAGTTTCTGAGCCCCTATTCTAGCCAAAGAATAGTCGACTTGAAGTGAACCTCTAAGCTGAACAACCTTTTCCGCACTATACTGCCTTTTGACACCTTTCCAGCGGGGATTAACTTTCCAGTCATGCTCCAGAAGGTCTACATCTTTTTTTGTATACATTGGATTCCTCAGTCATTTTTTAAATATTCATAGGCAAGAAGCGTTAGAAATTCAGGGAATTGTTCATTGAGAACAAGCTGATCAAGAATTTTACGAGCATTTGCCAAAGTTTTTTCATTTAGGTTCTTTTCGAATAACACCTTAATTTTCTGTGTTTCCTCATCTGCGAACTTTTTGTACAGATCCACAGTCACCTTTGTTCCATTGTCTAGGGTCACTTTCTGATGGACCCATTGCCAAAGTTGGGCACGCGAAATTTCTGCTGTCGCAGCGTCTTCCATCAAGTTAAATATTCCCACTGCTCCGACGCCTGAAAGCCATGAGTACAAGTATTGAATGGCGATGTTGATATTTTTTCTAAATCCATCTTCTGTAATTTTTCCTTCACGAACTTTTAGATTGATTAAGTCCTTGTCTTGGACTTTTACATCTTCCCTAAGCTTTTCTTTTTGATTAGGTTTGCCTTGGAGTGCCTTTTCAAAGATTTCTCTAGCAACTTGCACTAGGTCAGGATGGGCAACCCAGGTGCCATCAAAACCATCATTTGATTCCCTAATTTTATCTTCTCGTACCTTTGTTAGGGCTTTTTCGTTAATTTCAGGATCTTTTCTGCTTGGAATAAAGGCTGCCATGCCTCCCATGGCATGAGCACCCCTTTTATGGCAGGTTTTAACCAATAGGTCAGTATAGGCTTTCATAAAAGGAACGGTCATTGTTAGTTGTATTCTGTCTGGAAAGACCCAATCTTTTTTATTGCGGAATTTTTTGATGATGCTGAAAAGATAATCCCAGCGGCCTGCATTTAATCCAGCTGAATGTTCTTTCAATTCGTACAAAATTTCTTCCATTTCAAAAGCTGCTAAGATTGTTTCAAGGAGAACAGTCGCTCTAATAGTGCCTCTAGGAATTTTTAACTCATCCTGTGCAAAATTAAAAACTTCATTCCATAACTTTGCCTCTTGAGCATTTTCCATTTTGGGAAGGTAGAAGTAGGGACCAGTGCCTTTGTTTATCAATTTCTTCGCATTACGAAAAAAATAGAGTCCAAAATCAAACAAAGAACCAGATATGGGCTCGCCATCTACAAAAAAGTGCTTTTCATCTAGATGCCAGCCGCGAGGGCGCACCATCAGCACAGCTGTTTTTTCTTTCAGCTTATATTCTTTTCCTTCGGGAGTTTTCAAAGTAATAGTTCCTGTAATAGCATCTGAAAGGTTTTTTTGACCTTCTAAAATATTGTTCCAAGTTGGAGCATTTGCATCTTCGAAATCTGCCATGAAAATATCAGCACCAGAGTTCAATGCGTTAATCAACATTTTTCGATCGGTAGGTCCTGTGATTTCTACCCAGCGGCGTTGGAGATCAGGTGGAGTAGATGCAGTTTTCCAATTAGGATCTTTACGTATGGAGTCATTGGGGAAATGGGGCATCTCTCCAGCATCGATACGCTTTTGTCTCTCATGGCGTTTTTCTAGAATCTCAAGTCTTTTACCATTAAACTTTCTATGAAGTTTAATGAGGAATTGTTTTGCCTCAGGAGTTAAAATCTCTTTAAC
This sequence comes from Parachlamydiaceae bacterium, assembly GCA_039806825.1. Lineage (GTDB taxonomy): Bacteria > Chlamydiota > Chlamydiia > Chlamydiales > Parachlamydiaceae > JBDHQB01. Next base: position 23,573 of record JBDHQB010000020.1, read on the forward strand.
TAGGGGATTTTCCTTATCTTCAATTCTTACATCTTCAAGTTGATTTTTCATAAGATAACCCCTTTAGATACTAATACTTTACCTTGTTGTATCGATTGGACAATTTCTTTGAAAGCCTGAAGTATGTATGCATAAAGTTTAAAGTCCTGACTCCAGGGCGCTAACGCGCAAAGAAACCCTAACCCTTATCCTGCCCATCCTGTATTTTTGTGCTTTTTCTGTGCCCTCCGTGATTGATAACGGGGTCAGGACTTCAAGATTTTGAGCAGTTGTTGTCGGGTGGATTCGTAGGAGGTGTGCACAATACCTTGAAATCCAAGCTTTGACGCGGCTTCGATGAGATTTTCTCGGTCGTCAAGATAAACGATCTGCCCTAAGGATTTTTGGGTTACATCTAGCGCGATTTTATAGATATGAGGATCGGGCTTTTGATAATAGACAAAGGCAGAGACAAAAAAGTCATCCACAAATGACTTAAAATTAAACTTTTTGAAGCGATATTCTGCTAAATCTCTCCCTTCGTTACTTATGACTGCTATTCGCAGGTTGAATTCTTTTTTAAGTTGGGGAATCCAGCCTAGCATCTCTTTGTAAGGCTGAGAAAGGGAGTACATAAAATCTTTAAACTGTTGAAGCGTAAACTCCCTAGGTTTCCAAAAGATCACTTTTTCTAAATACTGGTCCAGTGTGATCTTATCAGTCTCATGAAGATCATAGTATTGTTTGTGTCGTGCTTGAAAGTCTTCCCAGTCTAAGTGGAAATAATCGGCAGCCTCTTTTCGTTGATTGTGGTCCCAACCGTTTGTAAGAAGAACTCCTCCCACATCAGTAAACAGTGTGTCGACTCTCATTTCAGCCTCTAATTGTTATGTCAGCACTAAATTAACCACGGAGGACACGGAGGGCATGGAGGGGAACAAAATTAATGGGTCTGCTGAAAAGCTTTTCATATACCCCAATTTTCTTTTTTCTACGTGTTCTCCGTGTACTCCGTGGTTAATTTTTTAGTCTACCACAGAAACGTTCTTTGAAGTAGTCGCTCTAATTCCTCGTTGTAAGGGCGAAATTTATCCTCAAGCTTTTGTCTCAATTGAAGATCCATTTGAGGATATGGCTCATGGCCTTCGATGTAGGGTTTTAACTCGCCCAACCGATGAATTTTCAAAAAGTCGAAAACTTTTCCCATTGTCTTTTTAGGTTTATTCCTAAGCTCATCGTTCGTTATTACCAGGATTTGTTCTGGCTTAAAATAATTCAACCACCTTTTCAACTGTTCAATATACTTTCCACGTTCTTGATACGAAAACTTTTGGTAATTGTAACTTTTGTAAGTTGGATCGCTTATAAGTTTTTCAAATTCTCCCTTAAGCCTTTCAGGCTCCTGTTCAATCACCTCTTCAAAAGTCAAGGTTTCCACTTTATTCCTAATATTGTGCCAATATTGTGAGTAGGCTCTGTCGACAGGATTTCTTAAGATCACCAAGATCTTCACGTCTGGATATAAACTGTGAACTCTTTCAGGCACTAATGGATGAAACAAATAATAGGGACTTTTATCTCCAATCAAATACCCTTCCTTAGGTCTTTCAGGAAATTGGTTGCGATACCATTCTAAAGTTTTATCGAAATTGTGATCGAAGTAGTGAGTTTCATCCATTTTCTTCACAACTAATGGATGTTGGTTCAAAAAATGGTAAAGGGCTGTTGTTCCAGACTTCTGTGCTCCAATAATTAAAAAATCTGGCGCCCATCCTCCGTAAAGAGAGCTAACGAATACAATCAAAGTTGTAAAAACTAAAAAGAAGAATTTCATCTATTTGTCTTGGTATTGATAAAAATAATAAGGAATATTCAATTTAGCCTCTGTTGCAATCACTTTTTTATATAATAATTGGTAAACCCAGTTATTATCCTCCCCATACGATTTTTATTAGAAGAACCGTTTGATTTTGATCTCCATGAAGTTCAGTGAGTAACAACGTGATAGGGAGAATGAGGAGCAATAATTTTCTTAACATGATTTATTTCCTGTCGTAGAAAAAAACATTTTCTGGTTCATTAATAAAATATTTAACACTGACATTACATGATAGATTCAACACAAGTCAAGACGCGAGCCTCCATTAGTCAAGAAGCCCTTTCTAATTTCGTCTGCAAATATGGTGGCTCCATTTCTAACGCTATTTACGACGAAGGTTTTCATATTTTCTCTGCATCCAACGGTAAAGGGATTATTGGATATAGGCTTGAAGCAGGTTGTGCGATAGTTTATGGAGATCCACTTTGTGAATGGAATGAGCTCCCCACAATCATGTATGAATTCAATCAATTCTGTAAGGAACGTCATTACCCTATCATCTACTTGATCGCTTCAACTCCATTTGCTAGTTGGGCACTAGAAAATAAATTCTGTCAGGCAAGAGTTGAAGTTGGGGATGAGCTTTTCTTAGACCCTAAAGAGATCCATCAGCAAGGTCATAACGCGCGAGTATTGCGAAATAAAGTCAAACATGCGCAAAAAGAAGGACTTGTTTTTCAAGAGTACTTAACGCCAGACCCCAATGTAGAAAAGGCGATTGAACAAGCCACTCTTGATTGGCTTCAAGGACGTTCTGGACCACAAATTTATATTTCTCATGTACATCTCTTTGCTGATAAAAGTAAAAGCCGCTGGTTTTATGTTAAGCAAGAAGAGTCTATCGTTGGAGTGATTTTTCTTAATAGGATGGATGCACGCAAAGGATGGCTACTTAATCGCCTTATGCCTCTAAAAGGGGCTCCTGGTGGCACTTCAGAACTTATGGTGATGGAAGTTATGCATACCTTAGAGAATGAGGGATGCACATACCTTTCTTTTGGAATAGCTACGGGGGAACAATTGGGCGAGATTATTGGGCTTGGAAAATGTTCAACATGGCTTGCCAAGAATGTCTATAAGGCTGCAAATAGGGCTTTTCATCTAGATGGACGACGCAAATATTGGATGAAATATGACCCGAAAGTTGAGCCTGTGAATGTCTTATTCAGTGACTGTCACGTTAGGCTAAAGCAAGTTTTAGCTATCTCGAAGGCCCTGAACGTCTCTTTGTAGAGTGGTGTAGCAGCCGCCTGAACAGAAATGGACAAAATGGACGGACACAGTGGACAAAGTGTCCACTTTGTCCACTGTGTCCGTCCATTTTGTCCACTTCGTCCACTTTGTCCACTTCGTCCACTGTCCACTTCGTCCACTGTGTCCGTCCAATCAGTCCATTTCCTGGCCTTCTGGTAATCCTATCGTGTTTTTAATACTATCTTTAATTAAAATTAATAAATTAATTTATTTTAAAAAATAAGGGGTAATTATGGCATTTCCAGCAGATTCATTATTAGTTGGGCAACAATCTGATAGTAACTACAAATACCCTTGTGCATCAGTAGGTAGAGAAGAGTATAATAATAACAATAGACCTAAACCACCTGGCACTCAATATTCAATATTTGATGAAACCCCTCTAGTTTTGCCTGCAAACCCCACATCACGCGGAAAATTACAAGGTAGAAATTATAAAATGGACACTAACCTTAAAATTGCCTTCGGTGTCGCAAGTGCAGCTGTTGTTGCGGGATTAGCCGCAAGCCTTGTATTTGGTATCGCAGGAACCAAATTGAATTGGTTCGAAAAAATCGTTAAAATTGGATTATCCACTTCATTGATGGGACTTGGCGTAGGAGCATTGGGATTAGTAGGAACAACAATTTTTCATTTCACTACCCTCGAACAAAAAAAGCACAAGAATGAGCCCATTGAACTAAATGTTGCTCCATTCTAATAATCAAAGTTAAGGCGCGACGCCTTTAACCCAAGCCTCTTCTTCTTGAAGCGCCCTGTTATGCACAGGGCGTATTTTTCTATAGATCCTATGAAATGGTAATGTTTCCCCATTATGTTCTAAAAGCCTGGAGACAGGGATCTCAAATAACCTGGCATTCTCCTCTAAGTAGGGCAAAATGAGCTCCCAGTCTGTCCCGGAAAGCTCCACAAATTCTCCACCATTAAGCTGCGATGTACTGACCTTCCCATTAGGATCACGAATATAAATAGCTCCTCCAGATGCCAAAGAAAATAAATTGCTTCCTGGATAGGGTGTTTCTTGATCCACAACAACTCCATTTTCATCAAAAGTGATACCGTTAATGATCGCAAAGCCTCCACCTTTCAAAGGATTTCCGGCCATGAAAGATTCAGCTAAATAATCAAGCGAGGTTCCATTTATGATCACTTTTGGATTGCCTACAGCATTAATTAAGGGTCTTCCTGCAGTATTACCTAAAATGTAAGCAGTGCCCCCCTTTGCTCCGTACATGAAAGTTTGACCTACATCGCCGTAGACAACCAGCGAACCTGTGTTCATGATCTGAGAAAGTTGATCTTGTCCGGATCCATGGACAATGATCTCTGCACCATCGATCCCAGAGGCTAAGTAGTCTCCTGAAGAGCCATAAACATGAATTTGAACTTCCTTAGAATGGGGGCCCAAACCGTTACCAATAAATCTTTGTCCAATACAATTAAAAACGATAAATTTGTGATATCCTGCCTTGTAAGCTTTAACAATTTCAAGTGCCAACGATTGATTACCTTCGGAGGGAATACCGCTAGCATTAATCACGGCAACATGATGTGGATCATTGTTTTTCTGAATTTCTTTACCATACTCCAAATAGATAAAAGAGGGTGTCGCAGATTTTTTCATCCCTTCAAAAATATCTGCTAAAGCTTGGTTAAAAAGAGAGATTAAAGAACTTCTGCGCATTTCGCCGCAAGGGTAATGGGAATCAAGCAACCTTGCCAAAACAGCAACAGCTCGTTTCTTTGATTGCTCAGACGTTGAATGTTTTATTGAATTGATAAATCCAATAACATCTTGATAACTCCACGATTGGATCTGCTCTTTTGCCCAATGAAAAAGTTCTTTCGATGGAACATCGGGAAATTCTTTTGGATTGTATGGGACCTTGGATCTAATGTAGGGAGATTTTAACTTTTTTTCTTTAAAGGGTTTGCCAAATTTATCTGTGCACAAGAGAGAAAATGCATTGTCACCACTTTTAGAAACAGTAAAAGAGAAAGCTCCCCCGTCTGTGTAACTGCCTCCACGGGCATTCCAATAGGAATCAGCAGTTGTCCAAAAACGGCTATCTTCATCGGCTAAACTTTTTAGAGCTGCATCTATAGCTTGTTTTTCAGAAGCTGCAAAACCGATGGGGACTGAACCATTTTGCAAGGCAAAAACTTGAGGTCTAAGCATGCTAGTGTCGGTTATTCCAATCAAACGATAACTTTGCGGATTTGCAGGCAGAGGTATGGATTGTGCGATCAGAAAAAACCAAGGACCATCCGGTGAGCCATGAATATGATTTGTTTGGATCAGTCTATAAATCTCCTGCTTTTCTGGTGGAAGAAGGGTAAAATCACGTTCAGTTGTAGGTGCAAGCGCTTCTATAACATATTCCAAAGGGTATTGATATGTGCGTATTAATAGATCAAACAGCAATGCAGAAACTTCTGTATCAGTTAAAAACAATGGATAGATGTTTCTTTGCGCAAGGTATTCACAAATGGAATAATAGTTAGCGAAATCCCCATTATGCACTAATGCTTCATTAAGCCCCACAAATGGGTGGGCACCGCCTGGATGCCAAACTTTTCCTTTTGTAGGATAGCGATGATGACCAATCCAGACATGGGCTTTAAAATCGCCAAGTTTGTAATATTCGATCACATCTTCGCCATAGCCAACCATTTTTAAAACGAGAAGATTTTTTCCATTAGAAAGAACAAAAGCTCGCTTTTCCCCTGTCGAAGAATAGAATGCTTTGTTCAGATGGTAAGAATTTTGATAGACAATTTCATCTTCAATTTGTTGGTCGGTCAAGTGGTTTTGATGGTTTTTCTTGTACTCATCAAGGACCGATTTTTTTACTCTTACAAAATAGACAACAGCTTCTGGTGGAGCAACTTGCAGGTCTTTTATTGCGGTATAACTTTGGATATGGTCGATGGCATGAACTTTATCAATTTCAAAGATCGGATGAATAAAACCCTTTTCTACTTCATCCTTAAAGTTTATATCTAGGTAAGCTATAGCTAATAGGTAATCTTTCTCTAATATTTCTTGACTAACACCAAAAAACTCTGGAGACAGTCCTACTGCAGCGATCCCTCCTCCCTTTCCATTGCCACGATTTGACATTTGACATAACGCAGGAAGTAGGTGCCTCCCTGGGATTTTTTCAACGCATGCGATACCGATAACGCCACAGCCTCCTTCAGCTTCACCTTTACGTAATGTCGATTCATCCATTGTTTGCAGCCTTTCGGTAGGTAAGTAGGTCGGTACGCCCTCGCAGTTCTTGAATAGATTTCAATCCTAATCGTCTTAAAATATCTTCTAATTGGAAAACGTAGGATGTGTATAGATTACTCAATCTTTCTGCACCCCATGTAGGATCAACTAATGCAGTGAGCTCTGGATCTGTTGTCGTTAATCCAAAAGGGCATCCCCGTCCTCTTTCGCAGTTAGCACAGCGCGTACAACCCATAGCAACAATCTCTGCAGTTCCTAAAATACATCCATCCGCTCCCAAAGCAATTGCCTTGGCCATATCGTAAGCAGAGCGGATTCCCCCACTCGCCATAATCACCATCTCTTCCCGAATTCCTTCAGAAATTAAACATTTGTGCACACGCGGCAGAGCTAGTTCCACTGGCATCGCAATGTTCTTCTTCGCAATTTCTGGTGCAGCTCCCGTGCCACCATAGCCTCCGTCGATCTGCAAAATATGAGCATCGGCGTAATAGCTTCCCACAGCCACCATGTCCACATCGACAGGAGTCGACACTTTGACAGCAATAAGAGCTTTAGGATTGACAGTTCTAATCCAATCGATATGCTTTTTGTGGTCCTCAACGGAATATACGCTATGAAAAGGAAATGGCGAAAACAAGCTTACCCAAGGAACTGATCCACGCATTTTTGCTACTGCAACTGTGGCTTTATCTCCTAAAAGATGTCCTCCAAGACCTGGCTTAGCACCTTGTGCATATTTAAATTCCACGATGGGAGCGTATTGAATTGTTTCTTCGCGCACCCCAAACATGCCAGTGGCCACTTGTGTGATCACATGCTCCTTAAAAGGGACCAACACATCGGGATATCCTCCCTCTCCAGTACAAGTAAAGATTTGCCATTTCTTTGCAGTCATGGCCCTGGCCAACATAATATTTTCGCTGACAGAGCCAAAAGACATTCCAGCTCCATAAAAAGGGACTGGCATTTTGATCGGATTATCTTTTGTCCTGCGGTTAAGTTGAAGAGATAAATCAGGTTTAAATAAAGGTGGAAGATGTTTTTCGGGAGAAAGAAATTTAAAATCGAGGCAATCGAAACCCCCTTTAGAATTGCCTATACGGTATTCTAAACCATTATCAGGTGGCCTACCCGTCTCTGCTTGTTTCCATGTAGACAGAAGTAAGTCAACGGTCCATCGATAATCGCCCATGGCAGGCATTTTACCAAATTTTAGTTCAGGCCATATGTGATAGCCATTATGCAGAGCTTCCACATGTTTCTCGTTAATGAGGATCTCATCTTTTTTATCAGGTTTCATAGCCTGAAATCTCCATAAAGGCCTCTTTTTCTAGATCCTTTTGAAACATCGCCCTGCCCATCTCACCTCTAAGTCTTCGTACTTCCCGAAGACCCATAGCTCCCAAAATTTCAAGCATCTGATCAGCCCATGCAGCCACTAAGTTTTTTAACCTTTGGGATCCCCATTCTCGTGTTATTTTCGAGGGCATTTTGAAACGACTTTCTTCGCGTGACAGGCAATTTCCAACGAAACTAGCCTGCAAGGCGACGAGAACAGGAGTATCCAATGCCACAGCGTCGAGCCCACAAATAATGCCTTTTGCAACATGCTCGGCTAAAACAATTCCTCCGCTACCGATCAGAGTGACCTCTCCTCGACATTGAGCATTAACAAAGATATTATGGGCTTCTCTAATCAAATCTAAAACAAACTTGCCATCCGCTCCCCTGCCATGATAATCAGCAATGAGATGAAAAACTCTTGCTCCTTCCTTATACATTTGTAAGATGTCCTCGCCGTATTTGCAGCGGACGATAACAACCGCTTGTGGATAAGAAGCTGTAATTTCTTTGAATATCTGAACATCCCATTTTTCGAGCTCAATAGATTGTGGGGAATACTTTAAATGATCTAATCCTTTCCAGTGATCAAGAGAAACTAATGGGATTATATGTGGGCCTTGCTCTTCTAATTTTTGAATATATTTTATGGGAATAATTGCAGCAGTCTTAAGTTGTTTTGCAGAATTTCCTAATATATCCCTTAAAATTGGGTCGCTAACGTTTTCAGGAAGAACATCAAACAGTAAAGGCACTTGAACTTGAAATATTTTTGGAATTGCTCCTATTGTTCTTCCTGAACTGTCAAATTTCAAAGAAGGAGTCCTTGAGCCAATATCCACCTGCAGCGAGATATACTCCCTTCCGTGAATTCCATCGCGAGTGGGTCGAACGATCTCAGACATATCTGTCCACATTCCATCCCAACCTTCACCACCAAATTTTCCAGGATATCCAGCGCCACGGATGGGAATTCTTCCACTTTCAGCTTCATGGGTTACCGTATCCACATAGTCTGAGACAAAATACTCATCCCCTAATTCATTCCTTTTGGGATTGCGGTAAATTTGTACGACATCCGGATATTGAGTTGTGCAGCGTAAGCAACCCACGCACAGCTGTTCTTTAGGTACGAAACCTCCGAGAGGTCCTGAAAAGACTCCATAAACACATGGCCGACTTTTAACGACAGGTAGGTTGCCTTTGTAATGGACCATCTCTTTCAACAAAAGCTTTGCAAGGGCAAATCGGTTCACTTTGACATTAAAACGATGAGGATGACCCCCTAAGTTTGGAGCATTTTTCGTTTCAATATGGTAGCGATGATAGTTTTGATCCATATGAGCACACTACCCTGACCTTAAATTTTTTTAAATGAATCTTTCAGGAAATGGACATAGTGGACGGACAAAGTGGACGAAGTGGACAAAATGGACTTAATAGGTCCACTTCGTCCACTTTGTCCACTTTGTCCACTTTGGCCGTCCACTATGTCCATTTCCTAAACTTTACTACGAGTCAATTGCTTCTTCATCCTTATTTCCAAATTAATTATACTGAAGGACAAATGAGGAAAAACCATGGCTAATTTCAAAGTCGTAAAATCAAAGGTGCAAGGTTCAATTACTGTGCCTGCTTCAAAATCGCATACCTTACGGGCCATTTTGTTTGGATCTTTGGGAGATGGAAAAACAATCATCCGCAACTATCTCCCCTCATCTGATGCACATTCGATGATCAATGCATGCCGACTCTTAGGTGCAAAAATTGAGCTAAAAAATAATGAACTTCATATCGAAGGTCTTAAAGGAAAAATCGAAAAAGTCGATGATGTCATCAACGCCGGAAATTCTGGAATTGTCCTTAGATTCATTACAGCCTTAGCTGGACTTTCCCCCTTCACCATTGTTATCACCGGCGACCATTCCATCCGCCATCAACGTCCACTTCAAACGCTCATAACTGCTCTAAATCAACTTGGCGCAAATGCTTATTCCACAAAAGAAGATGGTTTTGCTCCTGTCGTTATCAAAGGTCCCATGAAAGCAGGGAAAACTAAGGTCAATGGGCAAGATTCCCAACCTGTTTCTTCTCTATTGATTGCTTCCTCTTTCAACCAAGGTTCCACAGAAATTGTTGTAGAAAATCCAGGTGAAAAACCCTGGATCTTATTGACTTTGGAATGGCTCGATCGGCTGGGAATTAAATATGTGAACAATAACTACGAACACTATGTAGTTCATGGAAAAGCAGATTATAAAGGGTTTGATTATACTGTTCCTTCCGACTTAAGCTCAGTTTCATTTCCCTTAGCAGCAGCTATTATTGCCGATTCTGAATTGACCTTAAATAATATCGATATGAATGATACTCAAGGAGATAAAGAACTCATCTACACTTTAAAAAAGATGGGCGCCAATATCGAAATTAATGACAAAGAAAAGACACTTAAGGTTTTAAAAGGAAATAAACTCAAAGGAATTACAGCAGATATCAATACTTATATCGATGCAATTGTCATCCTTGCAGTTATAGCTACCTATGCTAATGGGGAAACAAAGATTACTAATGCTGCTGTCGCAAGGCAGAAAGAATGTGATCGGATTAAATGCATCACTTTGGAACTCAAAAAGATGGGAGCAAACATCACAGAACTAGAAGATGGTCTCATCATTCAAGGATCAAAGCTCCATGGAGCTAAAGTTTTCTCACATCATGACCACCGGATGGCGATGTCCCTCATGGTCGCAGGCCTAGGCGCTGAGGGGGAAACTGTTGTTGAAGAGGTTGAATGTACCGCTAAAACTTATCCTAATGTCGCTGAAGCGTTTCAGAAAATTGGCGCTAAAGTTGAACTAACATAAAATTAATCTTCTTAAGATCCAGAATTAAATAATTTTATTGTGCCGTCAAATAAATAATGCTATTTGTTTGAAAAAGGAACACTTATTTTTTTGGAGGTATTATGGCTACCAAGGCAATTGCAGTCATGGGAGCGACTGGAAACATTGGACATGTGTTAGTTCAAGAATTATTAAAAAAAGGTCATATTGTCAAAGCAATCGGACGCAATAAAAATAAATTAAATGCATTAAAAAAAGAAGGCGCCGAAGTTTACAATGTCGACAAATTTGATAATGCAAACGCATTATCAGAAGTATTCAAAGGATGTGAAGCAGTTTTCACTTTTCTTCCTCCCCTCTCTGATTCAGGAATGGAATTTCAAGATAAAATTAGCGATGCAATAAAAACTGCAATTGAAAAAAATAACATTCGGTATGTTATTAATCTAAGCAGTATTGGCGCTAATCACAATAAAGACACTGGACCTATTGTGGCCCTTCACCGCCTTGAACAACGGTTGAATGGTCTAAGCAATGCGCATGTACTTCACTTCCGCCCTTCCTTCTTTATGGAAAACTTCTATTGGTCTATTCCTCTTATTAAATTGAAAAATATCATTGGAATGCCTGTTAGACCCGATTTAACTTTCCCTCTCGTTTCAACAAAAGATATCGGAACAAAAATTGCTGAACTATTTGATCGTCTCGATTTCAAAGGACATACTGTTTACGAATTTTCCGGACCACGTGATATGTCGATGAAAGAGATCACTTCCATTCTTGGAAAAGCACTTGGAAAAGAGGATCTGAAATACGTTCAATTTTCTTTCGAAGATTTTGAAAGAGGAATGATCGCACAAGGAACCAATCCCAATAATGCACGCACTTATAACGAAATGTACAAGTTTATGAACGATGGGCGTTTTGTTTTTCTACAAAAACTACCTGCAGACCACCACGGGAAAACAACCCTTGAGCAATGGGCAAAAGAATTCGCTCATGCCTTCAAAAGCGATATGGCCCACGCCTAACAATTAACCACGGAGTACACGAAGGGCACTGAGAAAGAACAAAACAGGATAGGCAGGATAAAGACAATCGTTTATGAAACAAAAAAGGGGATAAAAATTAAGGGTAAAGTAATAAGCTTATTGTACAAACCCCAATTTTTGTTCTATTGTTCTATAAACGATTGTCTTTGTCCTGCCTATCCTGTTTTGTTCTTTCTCAGTGACCTCCGTGTGCTCCGTGGTTAATTTTTAGGAGGTGATCCAACTCTGTTGAGGACAGCAACACGGAATTGGGTTTTTGCAACGAGTTTCCCCTCTTCATCCACCATGTCAATATCCCATAACTGAGTAGTCTTTCCCAAATGCATAGGCCTCGCTGTCGCCGTCAAAACACCCTCTTTTTTTGATCTCACATGACTTGTGTAGATATCTAATCCGACACAGTAGCTTGTCTGTGGGTCCACACAAAAATTCCCCGCGTAACTCGCCAAAGATTCTGCTAACACACAAGAGGCACCGCCATGCAACATATGCTGCGGCTGATGTGTCCGATGATCGACTGACATTGTCGCTTTCATATAATCATCCCCAATCTCAGTCACCTTTATACCTAGATGCTCCATCATCGTTCCTTGGTCCAACTTCTCAATCATTTCGAGTGTAGGAGTCACTTTCCAAATGCTCATAACATGTTCCTTTTTCTTTTCATTTTATGCTCAACTATACGGTTGTCAATAAATAGTTATAATTGTTAAACGAAAAGGAAAATAAAAAGGTTCAAAATATGTTAGCTCTATCCTTTCTTGGCCTTGCAGTGGTCTCGTCTTTTATCCATCTTTTATTTACTGGAAGAGATAACCTTTATCATGTTATCGATACCTTCCTATCTTATATCCTACTGTTCAGCGTTGGAATCATGTCACTGTTGGCCTTCTACGCTCATGTCTTTGAACCCGACTTTACGGCTGCACAAATCGGATGGAAACCTAGTCCTTTCCAATATGAAATGGGAATGACCAATCTCGCGATTGGAATTTTAGGTGTATTATCTTATTGGTTTAGAGATAATTTCAGACTAGCTACAGTGATAGCTTACTTTGTTATTTTCGTAGGATGTTTCATTGGACATATCATTGAATTCTTCAAAGGCAATACTGCCCCTTTCAACATCGGCCCCAATATCTGGCTAGCAGACCTGATTATTCCGTTTTTGGTGGTGAGCCTTTTAGGATGGCTCTACAAGAACCAATTCCGTAAAATATCATTGTAAACAGAATGATATTCTGGGATAATTTTTATTAATTCGAAGCAGATTTGAGCAGATTATAACTGTCTTGCTTATAAAACTTAGGTTCTTCAGATACAAATTTGCAAGCTGAAACTAAATTCAAACAAATTTCTTTAATATTTAAATCTTTACTTCGTTCATCCATCAGAACATTTACTGCAAGTGGGAGTAAACTAAATTTTTGATATTCAGTTTGATTCTCTAAATTTCTATACAAAAATAGAAAAAATTCTCTACGAACTACAAATTCACACTGATAGATTTTTCCAGAATTAATAAAGTTATTACAACCATCCAAAACTCTATTTAACGCAACAATATCTAGCCCCCCCGGTGTCTGTATTAGTTCATTGATCATATATTTTGTATGATGAAGGGGCACCTTATACAGCTGCTGGGCCAAATAAGGATGAAGGGATAGGTAGACAGGTTTATTAGAAAACGGAAGTATTCTGGAAAGAATATCTACAATTTTTCTTAGGGAGCCGTTAGGCAAATAAAACTCGATTTTGGTTTTGCACTCTTCACATAGCCCTACTCTACCCATTGCATTCACTTTTACCGTAATATCATCTAAACGACCAAATCCTCTTTTTAATTTAAAAACAGAGACAGAATGACCGCAGCTGGATATGTAACTGTTCTTATAATTCTTTACGACCAAGAACAGCATCCGAAGTGCATCAGCCCTATCAGGACAAATCCCTTTCCTTAACGATTTAAGTCTGTCCAATATTTCTTCACGCCATTTACTATTATTTTGGACAAAACCTGTTGCGAGAACCTTGCACTCCTTACACTGTAAATTTTTTTCTACTTCAGATTTTTCTCTTCCATGTCCGCAAGGATCTAGAATTATCTCTTCAGCAAAAGTAAGACGCTCGATCTCATCATGCATGTCTGAAAAGTATTCATGGCAAAAATTTCCATGAAGATAAGGTATGACTTCGGTGGGCTTTGTACCTGACGGAGAGGCATGCATCAACTCTTTACCTAATTATTCTGTAATATCTTTTGACAGTGTTCTGTAAAGCGTATCCCGCTTTTCAGAAAGGGTATCCAGTTCTATGTATAAGGCATCGATTTGTTTCTTTTTTGAACCCATCGCTTGAGTAAGTTCCTGAATCCCTTTTCCGGTGCCTTGTTGAGTTAATTCGATCAACTTTTTTTCAGATTCTTGTTGTTCAATTTCCAACTTAGTGATCAATTTTTCTTTATTAGATATCTCTATATCTAAGGGTCGAATAACCTTAGAACGGTTATTGATTAGTTCAGCACGAATTTGCTTTTGTTCTTTGGAATCGATGATTTTTTTCTTTGATTTTACGACGTCAAATTCTTCATCCCAACCGTTCTTTTCTAAGAAATTTTCATAAGTCCCTAAATGAAGCTCCTGCTTATTTTGTTTGCAGACAACGATTTTATCCAGGGCAAGCCTTTTCAAGATAAGTTCACTGTGAGTGACCAAGACAATAGCTCCTTCATAATATTCTAGGGCATCGATTAGGGCTTCAATAGATTCCATGTCCAAATGGTGCGTGGGTTCGTCCAACAGCAACATATTACAAGGGGTGGCAACTATTTTTCCGAGAAGTACTCTGCTTTTTTCCCCTCCAGAAAGAACAGAGACCAGTTTATCCGATTTGGTCCCGCTAAACATCATGAGACCACAAATTCCTTTCACTTCCGTTTGATTGAGTGACTTATTTGAGGCAGCAATCTCGTCAAATACAGTATTTTTAGGATGCAAACGGTCAATATTTGTTTGTCCAAAATAGCCAATCGATAAGTTGACTGAATGATTTACATGACCATTATTAGGGTTTAATTCTTTAGCCAATAATTTCAAAATTGTCGACTTTCCTCTGCCATTCTTTCCAATTATTGCAACTCTCTCCCCTTTTTCAATCGAAAATGCGAGATGTTCAATAAGCTGGTTCACATTGTCATAGGAAAAGGAAACATTATGGGCATCCAACATTTTTTTGCCCGGAAAAGGGGCGGTTTTGAATTGAAAATCAAGGTCATAAAGCTCTTTTAGCTTTTCAAGGGCTGGAATTCTGGCAATCATTTTGGCGCGTGATTGCGCTTGTGCAGCTTTTGTCGCTTTGGCACCAAACCGGTCAATAAAAGCCTGCGCATGTGCGCGCTTTTTTTCAAGATTTGCCCTTGTCCTTTCGTGGATCTCTTCCTCTTGCACAATTTGACTGTAAAAATCTGTGGTGCTTCCCTGGATTTTTTTAACTTTATTTCGGTGAATTCCCATCGTGTGGGTAGTCACGCTGTCCATGAATTCACGATCGTGGGAAATCAAAATAAATTCCCCTTTCCAGTTTTTCAAGAAGCGGGTAAGCCAACGAATGGAGAGAATATCCAAATAGTTTGTAGGCTCGTCCAACAACAAGCAATTAGGCTCAGAGATTAGGACTTTAGCCAAATGGAGCCTAAGGTGGTATCCTCCAGAAAGCAAGGCGGGTTCTTTTTCTAAATCCTCTTCTCTGAAACCCAGACCGAAAAGAATTTTTTCAGCTTTGTACAAGCTATCTTTCTCATCGTCCCGAAGTCCTAAAGCAGCCTCTTGAATGATGGTCGGTTTCGAAAAGACAATATGTTGATCTAATGTGCCTATCCGATAATTTTTACGGATAGAAATATCCCCAGCATCTGGGTTTTCTTTTCCGGTCAATATTCGAATAATTGTTGATTTGCCGGAGCCATTTCGGCCGACTAAGCCACATCTTTCCCCTTCTTGAATGCTAAAAGATGCTCCTTCAAAAAGAGAATGGCCTTGATATGCTATTGAGAGTCCATCTACTTGTATCATAGCTACTATGGTAAATGGACTCTCAGAAAAAATTCAAATCATTTTACCTTATGGATTTCAGGAACAAATTTTGAAAGATCAGGTTTTTTGAAACCGGAGGGTAGATCACTTTCCTTTGCTGGGGGCCATTTTTGGTTTCGTCCAAAGACTAGGAGCTTTCCACGGATGACGAGCTGCCCATCTTCTACCCACATATCGAGGTTGTAAACTCTCCCCTTATCTGGATCCATAATCTTGCCATCGATCAGTTTATTTCCATTTCCTTCCGGTTTAAGGTCCCAGATAAAATCCAGACCAGCATAGTAGGGATTACCTTGGACACCGGGAGCTTTATAAGAAGGGTTATAAATTGTATTATCAATAACTCCTTCTTCATTATAGGTGGCAAGAATCCGTCCATAATATTTTCCTTGATAAGGATAGATTGCGACAATGCTTCCAGGTTTTCCGGTATCTTCGTCTGTTTGTTTCCACAATCCCACTACAGGATTTTCCGCTGATAAAGCCGTTGCCAAACACAGGAACAATAACATGGACTTCAAAAAATGTTTCATAGCTGCCTCCCGTTTTGTCCCTGTATAGACAGCAAATAATTTTTTGGCTAGTAGGCTTAACGTTAAAATTAACTACGTTTCCGCCAGCCGTTAAAAAATAAGTGTCACAGCATCTCTGCCAGACGTTACAAAATATGTGTCACAGCATCTCTGCCAGACGTTACAAAATATGTGTCACAGCGTTTCCGCAGGCGTGGAGTGCGGTAGCGTAGCGAATGCGGAGCTACCGCCATGCGTTGAAAGATAAGTTTGTTGCTTTAGACGTAGAAGTAAAAAGCTTGTCTTTCAACGCATGGCGGTAGCTCCGCATT
>JBDHQB010000046.1:0-9265 GCA_039806825.1 Parachlamydiaceae bacterium
TCATGATCGCGAATGCTACACCAAGTTCTAATTTGATCCCAGTTTTTAAGATCTACTGCTGACGACTGAACGCTTACTAATTAAGTATCAATCCTGTCAATCCAAGGATCCAAGGAGGAAACGCCAACGCAATTCCAATGGATTATGGAGCGAGAATATTTCTGACAATTGCATTATACAAATGAGAGCTTCTTGATGTGGCTTGGTTATTTTTGTCTGAGACAATCGCAATCGTAATTCCGGCATCTAAGAATACACTGAGAAATGCTGAAGACGACGGTATTCCTCCACCATGCAAAATTTCTCTGTTTGTAGTTGAATAGAATTCTTGTCCATACTTTTCAATTAAGTTCATGAAATCAGGTTCATGCATGCATTTTCTTCTTATCCATTCGCCAAACTTGTGGAGATCTTTAGCCGTAGTCCAATAACCTCCCGCAGGACTTCCACAAATATACTCAGCAACAGGATCGTTCTCATTGAAGTGACCATGAATCGGCTTAGAATAAAAAAAAGATTCTATCTCTGCTTTATCGAGAATATGGTTCTTCAAGATTGTATTGTAATTATGTGGTTCAATCTTTTGATAATGATGTTGAATGGATAGACCTACAAGCAGTATTCCAAGATTGCTATAATGAGTAGAGCTCGGTTCTACTTTAAATATTTCTCCATCAGCAAAGGGTAGAAAATCTTCTGGTTTTTGTAAAACTGGTGGAGAAATGCCGCCATCTAGTGATTTCTGGATAAAGCCAATATAATTCCCTAAATAGTCGCTAAATCCTCCTTTATGAATCATTGTATCATGTAGCGTTGTCATTCTCATTTGTTGTTGTACGCTCGGTGGCAGAAATTGCAGAGAAAAACTATCCACTTCTAGAGGTGAAAATAGAATATCTTCCTCGATCACTCCACTCTGAAGCATAATAAGAGTTAAAATTTCAGTATAAACTTTTCCAATTGAGTGAATTGCAAATACCAATTCATCGTCTTTCATTGTTTCAAATTTTTCAGAGCAAATTTTGTAAGTATTTTTTTCATCGGAGAGGTACACTACTCCTGAAAATTGAGTGTCATTTATATATTCTTTTAGGTTTTTCAAATCTTCTGATGTAATGATTCGATTAGATTTGGTGATTGACGATGGCAAGATATTAGTTGAAGAGCCAAGTTCTTTTGTATACCAATTTCCATACCCCTGCTGAATATCGATTATTTTTTGCGTTGAAGAATTCTTCCCAGTATCCTCATGGCCAAAAAGACTAGTAGATATGCAAAGAAAACAGTTAAATATAATTTTACTGAATAAACTATCTTTCATGAAAGCGCCTTTACGGTTGATTCAATTTTTGTATTAATATTAAAAATTCGATCAAAGAATTTATTTGCAAGATCATCATTTTTCTGTTTTTGCTCAATATCATCACCACTGTAAAAATAAAAACATCCCTTGTATTGCATATCTACATACTCACAAGTTTGCGAGAAGGCATCTTCAAAGCCTCGTGGCATATCTGTACCATAAGATGTGATGACGTACAGTTCTTTGTTCGCCAATCGACGTCCAATATCTTTCCGAATATCGAGTAGATCACTCCAGCGATCGATGAACGTCTTCATGGTAGCACTCATTGTGTACCAGTATACCGGGGTTGCTAAAATGATTGGATTATGTCTGATCATCTTTTCTGCTAGTGGAATGAAATCATCCTTAGAATTTTCATAGTTATAATCGTAATAGGAAATATTTAAATCACTCAAGTCGACAATCGGGATAGGGTGATTCTGGATTACCGTTTTGATGGCTTGCAAGGTGTTTCCGTTACTTCTTGAACTGCCAAAAATGATGAGAGGATTTCTTGTTTCTTCTTTATGAGCAATCATGATGATACAGGAGTCTAGATCTTGAAAAGTGGAAAATCCTGCTTTGGCATAGGACTTGATTGCTGCTTTATTATTTTTATCTGGATCTACAAGACAAGCATCAAAATGATTGAACACTTGGTTCTTCAGGAATGCCTGCAATGCTTTTGCTCCAAGCCCCATTCCTATGCAATCAGCTTCGCCAATATAGAAATCGATAGCAGCTAAGGATTGTTTGTGATCCTTCCAAACGTCATTGACAAGGAACCCTTCTCTTGGGAAATCAAAGGCATTATAAAATTGGATGAAACCAATAGGGCGATCTTCAAGTTTAATCACAAATGAGGATATCGGCTTTTTCTGCTCTTGCTGAATCTTGTATCCGAGCGTATAGGGAGTGTATTTTTCTTTGATATCGTTTAATGACCAGGATCTCCCCTCTCCCCACCATTGCCAGACATGAGGCTCATACATCCATTTATGAAGCATATCAATGTGCTCCATTGAGAGGGGTGTAAATGAAAAATTTGTCATATTCATTAGTTCAAATTTTTTTTCATGTTATTTTCCGAATAGTAAAGCAAAGTGGCCAACTTGATAGACGCCAATAGATTCGTATAGTTTTTGCGCTGGAAGATTATTTTCTCCTGTAAAGATGATCAGCTTGCGCATGCCATGAATATCCTTAATGTCTGACAGTAGCTTTAGAATGACTGATTTAGAATATCCTTTTTTCCGAAAATCAGGATGGGTATACACCCCTCCCAATTGTCCAAGATCGGATGCTTTTGCATTCAAGTCGGCAATAGATACAAGCTGTCCTTTGAAGAAGAATCCCCAAATAATCTTTTTTCGGCATTTATCAATAAATATTTCCAATAACTGTTCGTCGTTTAGGTCATTAGGAAAACCTTCTTCTAGAAGGTAATCGAGCCTTAATGGCCTCCATTGGCTGTAATCATCATCCGTTAGAAGTCTGACATTAGGCTGTGGAAGACTTGATATTTTGGATAAATCAACTTGATACAGAATCTCTTTCGATGTAAAGGTTTCTTTTTGAATGACTTTTTTGTCTTTGAGAATTTGCCAAAAGATACGGCAAAATTCCCAGTCTCCAACCAAGCCAGTTAAAGATATGCCTTCTTCGATACAAGAGGTTAGAACAAGATCAAAAACAGGTTCTCGGATGATTGATTGAATGAGCAGGCTTCCATTTTTAGCAAGGCAAAAAACGGCTACAATCTCATTGGATGAACGAATTAGCTTAAAATTTCCAGAATAGGGTACTTCTGAAAGCCTCGCTCCATAATTTTCGAAATTCCCCAAAAGAAATAAGGAATAATTTTCATGACGCTTTAAAAATGCGATCATCTCATCTTGGTTACTTGAAGAAATTTTTTCCACTTCTAGGGGATGTTGAGACTTGATTAAATCATTAATGTTTTTGAGATGAGCATATTCGTCTGGATAAGCCAGACCAAATTTTTCGCATAGAACTGATACATCGTGATAGTCACTTTCTCGAAGGGGGTAGCCAGTATGAAACTTTACCAAATGATCAGGTGAAATACATGAAACAGTACAGTCCCCAATTTTGCCTGTTCCTATAAGTGATTCTTCTGGGTATCTAAGGCCATCTATAATATTCCCGTGATCATCGAACACGAAGATATGAAAATCTATTTCATGCCCTAGATCATCGCCAAAAACAAAGTTCCACTCATTATCTCGCCTAATTTCTTTATATCCTTGCGTTTCCAATAACTTCAGAACGTTCTCAACATTTTTCGATTCAATGGCAATATCTAAATCTCCGTGAGGGCGTGTTTGTCTACCAATAAGTGCATCTACACCCCATCCGCCATCGATCCAAATTTTTACACCGATTTCGTTAAGTTCATTACAAAATTTAGTCACATCATTCATCGTCATTAATTTTCTAGTGTCGATCTTTTTTACCATCAGAAAGTGCCTGACATCTTTGTCGCCATTACAGTCACGGTGAAAATCTGAAACGCATTGGAAGCCTGCTTTTGCGTAAACGTGCTTGGCTCTTGTATTCGACTCTTCCGGATCTATAAAAAAAGTGTCGATGAAGGAATCGACGTTCTCTTGTATGAACTTTGTAAAGGCCTCTAAAGTAGGCGAAGCCAGTCCTTTGCCATAGTAGTTTCGATTGCCGATCATAAAATCAATGCTGAACGTCCTTCCATTTTTGGATAGATTTTCTCTCCAAACATCGACAAGATCTGTCTGAGTAGAAAAAATCTCCGATGTCATAACCAAACAATATGGTTCGTCATTGACGAGTCCAATCCAATAGTCGAATATTCCATCGAAATAGGGCGACGGCTCTTTTCTTCCGTTCATGAAAATGAGGATGTCTTTGCGGTGGTTTTGGCTATTATCCCAAAATTCCTTGACATGTGGTTCCTCAAGCCATTGAAAGATGTTTTCTTTGTGTTCAGGAGAGGCTTTTTTAAAATGGATGGATGCTTTATTAGACATGACAAGCCGCCCATTCTCTTCGATTCTGCCGGTACAGGACATATCTTCTTAACCAATGTTCTTCAGCCAATTTTGGATGGTCAAAATCTTCTTCTGGATGGTGTTTCATGCCAATTTTCTCCATGACTTTCTGAGATCTTGTATTCTGGATAGCAGTAAATGATACAATTTCATCCATTTGAAGCGTTTCAAATCCATAATTCACAGCAGCTTTAGCACCTTCAGTTGCATACCCTTTATTCCAAAAATCATAGGCTAACCTCCAACCGACTTCAACTGCAGGGGTGAAGTCAGCGACAAAATTCACCGGAACCAAGCCAATATAACCGATAAAATCGGCTACATCAGGAATAGAGACAGCCCATAATCCCAGCCTTGCTGCTTTATCGCTATGCAAATTCGTTTGGCAAACTGATCACTCTCCTCTTGGTTCAATACTCCGGGGAAAAATGCCATGACACGCGGGTCGGCATTTAATTGAGCAAACGGCTCTAAATCTTCATCACACCATGGACGCAGGATCAATCGATCTGTTTTTATTGCATAATCATTCATGACAATACCCACCATATCTCCATTTTTAAGGGAGATTTTCCAGGGAAAACCGATGTTTGCTAGGAAAAAATTAACAAATGAACTCTACCATGTGTTTATCGAAAAATGTTATATAAAGAAAGGAGATTTCTGGCAAAGTGAAACTTTATTCGGGAAAAAACTGTAATTTTTAGTGCCAGAAGACACTTTGCTTCAGCAAATTCTTGCATTTTGTAAGAAAAATAGGCTATTATTTCTTACATGAAGACTGATCGAAAACAATCGAAAAGCATCGATTCTCAGATAATTGAGGCTATAAATGTCCGGGGGCGCGGCGCTGTGTTTGTTCCGACGGACTTCTTAGATTTTGGTAGTCGAGAGGCCGTTGATGTCGTTCTTCACAGGCTTGTTCGGAAGGGAACCATTCGCCGCCTTGCAAGAGGGATATATGACTTTCCGAAAGAGCACCCTGCGCTTGGATGGCTTCAACCATCTCCTGAAAAAATAGCAGAAGCGTTGGTTGGTCGTGATTGCACGCGTATTCAGCCTACTGGAGCCTATGCAGCAAACATTCTGGGTCTATCTGAACAGGTTCCAGCCAAGGTGGTATTCTTGACTGATGGGCCAAGTCGGACGGTAAAAATCGGTCTTACTACAATTCAACTTCGGCGAACTACCACAAAAAATATGGCGATGGCAGGTCGTCTCAGTGGCCTTTTGATTCAGGCTTTACGTGAATTGGGTAAAGAAAATGTGACAACTGAGCGGCTTGAGCATTTGAAGCGGGTTCTTCCGGTCGACAAACGACAGGAACTACTCAAGGACATTCGACTTGCGCCAGAGTGGATGCACCCAATTTTCAGGAAATTAGCCTCGGAGGATGCATGAAACTTGGCTTTTTAGAATTGTCTTCCGACGAACGACACCTGTACATTGAACAGTCGGCAATTCAGAGAAATGTATCCCCTGTAATCATGGAAAAAGACTTCTGGGTGTGCTGGTTGCTCGGTATTCTGTTCGAGTCAGAGTTCGCGAGACACCTCGTATTCAAGGGCGGTACCTCACTGTCAAAAGTGTTTGGCGTGATTGATCGGTTTTCTGAAGATATAGACCTCTCGCTGTCGCCTGCTTTTTTGAAGCTCCCTGAAGCTGGTACAACCCGTAATCAGGCCAACAAATGGATGATAAGAGCCGAGGCTGCATGTGAAGTTGCGGTTCGAACCCAGATCATGCCAGCATTGGAGACAACGGTAGTGGAAGTACTAGGAAAAAATGAGCGAGTGCGATTCGAGTTTTTGAAAGAACCCAACACGAATTCGGCAGTACTTCTTTTTCACTACCCCTCGTCGCAGCCAACAGGTTTCGAATATCTCAAACGTTCAGTAAAACTGGAGTTTGGCTCCCTCATCGATCAGCAACCAATAGGCCGTCACATGATACGTCCGTGGATTGCCGAAGTTCTTCCCTCAGCATTTCCCGATTGGCAATGTGAAGTCGTGGCGCTAGAGGTAGATCGGACTTTTTTGGAAAAAGCTACGATCCTCCACACAGAATACTATCGACCATCCGATAAACCAATGCCAGATAGGTTTTCACGTCATTATGCGGATACTGCATCACTAGCGAATCATCCAGTGGCAATCAGGGCCATAAATCAACATGATCTCAGAAACAGAGTCGTTTTATGGAAAAGTCAGTTTTTTGGCAGTTCGTGGGCAAACTATGATTTAGCCAAACCTGGAACCTTTCGCCTTGTTCCTCGGGCTGAGAGATTACCTGCATTGCAGCGTGATTACCAATTGATGCGCGACATGTATCTTACGAAGCCTGTTAGCTTTGATGATGTACTCACTATTTTGTCTGATTTGGAACATCAGATCAACCAGGCGAGGATTTAAACATGCTTGAAAAATTGGTTGAATGGGGCAAAAAAGAAGACGCTGTCAGGGCTCTTTTTCTGGTTGGCTCGCGTGTAGGTCTACAGACAGTTGATGCTTTTTCTGACTACGATGTTTCTGTTTTTTGTGATAGCGATGAATTTTATACGGGATCTGAAAGCTGGTTGAGCCAGTTTGGCAATGTCTTGGTGTGTGTAAAAGAAAAAGTCGTATTTAATGGCAAGACTTTCCCCTCCCGACTTGTCATATTTCAAGGTGGAGTAAAAGTAGACTTTTCATTTTTGAGCCTTGACATTTTGGATGAGATCGTTCAACGCAGTTCTCTCCTTAATGACTATCACCATGGATACAAAATTCTCCTGGATAAGGATCACAGGACGTCAGGGATGCTTCCTCCTCAATTTGAAGTAAAGACAATCAAACCATCGGAACAAGAATTTCAGGAAGTGGTGAAAGAATTTTGGTTCGAGGTTTATCATGTCGGCGTCTATCTCAAGCGAGGAGATTTGTGGTCCGTAAAATTTAGATCCTGGGCAGCTAACAGTTTTCTTTTAAAAATGATTGAATGGCATGCGGAAGCCGAGAATAATTGGTGTTCTTCTGTTCCACCAATCGGAAAACGGATGCGTTCATGGGTCTCTGAAGACTTATGGAAAGATCTGCATGGCATTTTTGCTCACTTTGATGAGGAGGACAGTTGGAAGGCTTTATTCAATACGATGGAATTATTCAGACGCATCACAGCAGAGACAGCTCAATTGCTTCGATTCAACAGCATGGAAGATTTGAGCGGGAATATGATGGGCTTTCTTACTACGCTAAAGGGTTCTCCATTATGATAGAGAAACAATCACTTTCAGATCAGGTCATTATCAGTTGTCTGAATGCCAATTACGGTATTGAAACTACTGTGCTTACATGCCTTCCTTTGGGCGCTGATATGAATGCATCAGTGTATAAAGCCCAAACACATGACCAGAAATCCTATTTCGTAAAGTTAAAGCGTGGCCACATTCATGATATAGGCATTGAGATAGTAAAACTATTACATGATGCCGGGATTAAAGAGATCATTCCGCCCGTTAAAACAATCCTTGGTGGGTCAACTCAACAGATTGAAGATTTTACCCTTATTGTATACCCATTTGTAAATGGACAAGACGGGTTTAGCGCTAATCTAACAGACAATCAATGGGTTAAGCTTGGGCATGCGTTAAGACAAGTTCATGAAATTGATGTTCCCCTATCGATTCAAAACAGAGTCCGAAGAGAGGTTTATTCACCTAAATGGCGAGAGGCTGTTCGATCGTTTTATGCTCATATTGAAGCTGAACCGGCTGGTGATGAAGTTGCCTTAAATTTATTGCAGTTCATGAAGTCGAATATTCTTGCAATTCGCCGACTTGTAGATCGCGCTGAACAGCTTGGCCAAAAATTGCAAGAGCAATCGGAGCAATCGCATAAACTCGTGCTGTGTCATTCTGACATCCATGGAGGTAATGTATTGCTGACTGGAAATGATAACATCTACATAGTGGATTGGGATGATCCCATTATGGCACCAAAGGAACGGGACCTGATGTTTATTGGCGGAGGCATTGCAAATGTTTGGAATAAACCCGATGAGGAAAAACTTTTTTATAAAGGCTATGGAGCAACTGTTGTTAACTCGACCATTTTGGCTTATTACCGGCACGAAAGAATCTTGGAAGATATTGCCGAATATTGCCATGCATTACTTTTAACAACTTCGGGGGGCGAGGACAGGTCAGGGATGTACAAGCAGTTTATAGGCATGTTTGAACCCAATGGTGTGGTAGATATAGCATTCAAAACTGACGAGCATCTAAATGAGAAAAGCTCTCTATGATTTTTCCAAGGAAACTTCCCATGAAGACGAGTACTTCAAGTCTGTTGATGCGAAGGAGACAAACCTAAAGAGCACTTCCAATAACATTTCATTTGAGGACTGTAATTTTACAAAAAGTGATTGGCAGCAAGCAGATTTTTCTGGATGTCGATTCAAGAATTGAAGTCATTTTAAATCCAGACAATAGAATTTCTCATCACAATCCATTGGCTGGCAATATGGAGGCATATTTTCTCTAGATATTTCACGAAATCCATGTTTTTCATAAAAACGATGGGCTGCTTTGAAAGCAAGCATTGTACCCAAGTAAATTGTATCGATTTCGTGTTCTTTAGCCCAATCAAAAACTCTGCTGAGTAATTTTTTTGCAAACTCAGTTTTTTGACTGCGATATTTTTTATCCAGAAAAACATCTCTTAATTCAAACGACCTATGACCAATATCAATTACGGCAATTGTTCCAATTACAGTTCCGTCCAACAGCGCTACCCAATAGTTTCCTTTATTTTTTTGAAAAGGTAAGCGTTCAGTCGTCAGCAGTAGATCTTAAAAACTGGGATCAAATTAGAACTTGGTGTAGCATTCGCGATCA
>JBDHQB010000047.1:0-9221 GCA_039806825.1 Parachlamydiaceae bacterium
TGAAGTCTATTGAAATCAAATTTTACCAATTTTAATTAGTCAAGCATTATTTCATCTTTCGTCCATTTTTTCTAATTTCATCCTTCATCCTTCATAATTCATCCTTCTTTTTTCATAATTCATCCTTCTTTTCATCCTTTTCTTTTTACTTTGGTTCGACTAAACTGTCGGTTTAAATAATAGGATTTAGACATGCATTTGTTATTTGTAGGTGTTGGTTATGTGGGGCTTGTGAGTGGTGCCGGCTTCTCGGAAATGGGGCATCAAGTTACCTGCCTGGACATCGATGAAAATAAAATTAAACGTTTACAAAAGGGTGAGATCCCCATCTACGAGCCTGGACTTGAAGAGTTAGTCAAACGGAATACTCAAGCTGGACGCCTTCATTTTACGACGAGCTATAAAACTTCAGTTCCTAGATCATCTGTCTGCTTCATCACTGTAGATACTCCCACTTGCTCTGATGGCCATGCTAATCTTACCCAAGTGTTGAATGTTGCGCGTAGCATCGCCGAAAATATGGAAAGCTACACGATCGTTGTCAACAAATCAACAGTTCCTGTGGGTACTGCTGCTTTGGTCAAAGAAACAATACGAAAGGTCCTCGAACAAAGAAATCTTCAAATCCCCTTTGACGTTGTTTCCAATCCCGAGTTTCTTAAAGAAGGTAATGCTGTAAACGATTTAATGAAGCCTGATCGTGTTGTGATCGGTGTCGGTTCTGAAAGAGCTGCTCAGGTCATGCGTGAAATTTATGCGCCGTTCATGCTCAACCACGAACGTTTATTTGTGATGGACTGCCCCTCAGCTGAAGTAACAAAATATGCAGCAAATGCAATGTTGGCCACAAGAATTTCGTTCATGAATGAGCTTGCACATTATTGTGAAGCTACAGGCGCTGACATTAATTTAGTTAGAAAAGGAATTGGTTCTGATCAACGGATTGGTTACCAATTTCTCTATGCTGGAGCTGGATATGGAGGCTCCTGTTTGCCAAAAGATGTGAAAGCTTTGCGCGCTCATGCAAACTCCATCGGATGTATCACTCCCCTACTTGACGGTGTTGAAGCTGTCAATGAATACCAAAAGCAGGTCATCGGAGAAAAAATAGCAGCTTACTTTGCGGATAAAGGCGGGTTACAAGGCAAAACCATTGCAGTCTGGGGCGTTTCATTTAAACCTAATACTGATGATATTCGTGAGGCTCCTTCGATTGTCCTTATTAAGTTTTTATTACGACAAGGTGCTTCTGTTAGAGTTTTTGATCCTGTTGCAATGAATAATGCGAAACAAAACGTTTTTCAGAATGAAAAAGGAATTCATTGGAGCAAAGATGAGACAGATGCTGCTTCAGGAGTAGACGCAATAGCTTTGATGACTGAATGGAAGCAATTTAGATTTCAAAATTTCAATACTATCTTAGAAATGATGCGCGGACATGCTTTCTTTGATGGACGCAATCAATATGATCCGCTTGCGATGGCCTCACATGGATTCGACTATTTCAGCATCGGACAGCCTCCTGCTTATGCTATAGAAACCACTGCTCCGGTAAAAGATGAATATTCAACAATATCTAAGTGATAAAGCTGAACTGGTTGAAAGACAACTAGAGAAAATCATTCCTGCGGGTGAACTCCCTCCAAGTTTAGAAGAAGCGACACGCTATGTTGTTTTGGGAGGAGGGAAGAGAATACGCCCCATTTTAGCGATTGCTGTTGCAGAAGCTCTTGGAAAGTGCGTCGGAGAGACATTGATACCCGCGTGTGCACTTGAATTGATCCATACCTATTCTTTGATCCACGACGATCTTCCCTGTATGGACAACGATGACTTTAGAAGGGGGAAGCCTACTCTACATAAAGTGTACAATGAAGCCCATGCAGTTCTGACAGGTGACTATTTAGTAGCCCTTGCTTTTGAGTTGTTGGCTTGTGCGCCTGGATTGGACGCTGAACAACGAGTGAAGCTTGTAGAGATTTTAGCGAAACGTTCTGGAGGACAAGGAATGGTTTCCGGGCAAGTGTTGGATATCGAGGGTGAAGAGCTTGCTTTGACACTGGAAAGATTGCAAGAGATTCATCACAAGAAAACGGGTGCATTGATTTCTGCCTCAGTAGAATTTGGCGCTATTTGTGGAAAAGCAAATGAAGAGCAATTGAAGGCGTTAAGACTGTATGCACGCGAATTAGGAATAGCTTTTCAAATCACCGACGATATTTTAGACGTCACAACTGGAAAAGATTCTGACAGCAAAAATGGCAAAACAACGTATGTGACGCTATTTGGGCTTAAGGGTTCGCAAGATAGGGCGAAAAGTCATGTTCAAGCCGCTACTGAAGCTCTGCTTCCATTCGGGACTAAGGCAACTCCATTAGTTGAGATTGCTAATCTTCTGTTACATCGCAAAAAATAATCTTTGTTGCATCGAACTACGTTAATTGTAGTTTGCGCGTAGCGCCCCTGGAGTTCTGTGCCCTATGGCACAGCTCTTAACAAGCCTTAAAGCTAGTAGGGCCAAAGCATTCCCGCTTGGGCGATTGTAGTTTATTCCCTAGTAAAGAGCTGTGTCATAGGGCAGCAACTCCAGGGCGCTCCGCGCAAAACTAAAGCTAGATTTTTCAGTTGAACTTGTGCGGTGGGTTTTATAAACTGCGGAATTAAAAGCAGGTTTTATGGAATATCTAGAGCTTTTATTTGGAAGTGGGGAAAATTTAAATGCTCTTCAAATGTCGATGAGGGCTTTTGTTCTTTTCATTTACTTGTTATTTCTCATTCGAATATCTGGTCGACGTTCATTTGGTTTAAATGCTCCTTTCGACATCATTATTATGGTGTTGCTTGGAGCTATCTTAAGCAGAGCGATCGTTGGGGCTTCGTCGTTACTTCCTACTGCAGCGGCTTGTTTGATCATTACTATCTTACATAGAATTGTAGGGATTTTAGCTGTCAGCCATTCAAGCTTGGAGGACATTGTAAAAGGACAAAAAATTCTTCTATTTCAGGATGGAAAATTCATCAATGAAGGACTTCACAGAGGCTTAGTAAGCAAAGAAGATCTTTACGAAGCAGTGCGATTATCTTTAAACCAAGACAATTTCAATAATATCGATAAGATTTTCATCGAAAGCAATGGCAAAATCAGCATTGTAAAGAAGTAAAATCTTTCTATATTTATACTTTCAATCCTATAAAACTCTTGACAAAGCCTCTTGAGCTTTGTCGCGGCTTCTGTCATTAAATTTAAAAATGCAACCTACTACAGCAACCGATGATCAAGGTGAAGTTGCAAAGACAAGCCAAGGAACTTCAAGCATACAAAGCTTTAAGGGCAGTATTTGTAGCGTAGATTTTTAATCTACACTACAAATGTCATTTAGAATGATTTGTTCATGCCGAAGATGAAGCCTTGAGCTCCTATGCCCACCTTGTGCGGATGGTATGCGTTATCGGGTATGTCATAGAAATCGTGGTTTGCGTTAGTACCCACGTAAGAAACAAAGACACTAAACCAAGGGAATTCCTGGATAAGCGTAACTCTCCAATCTGTGTAATCCATGTATGTGTAATGTCTTATCGTTTGATGACCTAAATGTAGGATTAAAGTGAGTTTGCCAGGATCAAAATAGGGAAAGCAGACTTTTTCTATTAAATCGCAGTTAAAATTAGCTTCAATGTATGCAGAACCTCGCGAGCTTCCATTGGAAGGCATTGAAACATTTTTTTCCAATTGAATGGAGTATTGTTGGATTCAAAACCAAAATAGTTTGTTATCATTTGCCAGTATCGGACGCTAAAATATTTGTAAGAAAGTTCAACATAGAATTCAGCAGAATCCCATCTTGTATTATGTGGGTTTAAAGCTTTTCCGCCGGGGTAGTAATAGTATATTAGTCCTAGGTTATAGCCGAAGTCAGGGAGTGCGCATGGAAATAATTTTCCCTTGAAGCTTCCATAAAAATCCCACTCCATACTAGTATTGTCATAGTAATGTGTGGTGCCATCTACATTTGATCCCCATGTGCCTAAATACAATCCATTTTCATGAGAATAGTCAAATCCACCCTGTATTGCAGGCATTCTCATTGTTTGAGAAAGTCCCATAAATCTGTAATCTGATACGATAGCCACGTTAGCTGTAAATGTATGAGTAGGCTTAGATTTTTCTGCCTCTTCATAGCCCTGCAAAGGTGTTTCCCACTCTTGTGAATAACAAAAGTTTGAAAGTAGTACAAACGCAAGAAAAAATTTATTCATCGACTGACTTCCTTTTTATGTTTAGGAGTCATTGTTTCTAATTAAGTTTACAATGATTATATATTTTTTTAAAAATTTATACAGTCGAAAATTGGACTTAGATTTTTTAGAGTTCACCGCGGATGACTTGGACTTCTTCCAGATCGAGTTCTCGCTCGAGCTGGTTGAGGAGATTGTCGTCGATGATGTTTTCACGCCAAAGTTGGATCAAGTGGTTGCGCTGATGTTGAACTATGGTTCGACGCAAATGTTCGAGCTTTTTCCCATCAGATGTGGATGTCTTCTGGAGGA
This sequence comes from Parachlamydiaceae bacterium, assembly GCA_039806825.1. Taxonomy (GTDB): domain Bacteria; phylum Chlamydiota; class Chlamydiia; order Chlamydiales; family Parachlamydiaceae; genus JBDHQB01. The sequence goes on from JBDHQB010000047.1 coordinate 4,549, forward strand.
CGTGATGACGAATATGAAAATATTTTAGTAGGAACTCATGCTCTTCGTCAGTAAGATTTTTATGGATGTATTCCTTTTCGATAGATTTTTCAGCAGTAACTGCAAGGATTTTTCTAACCTCATTGGCAGTTGGGCCTTTGTAAGAGGAACGTAACTTTAGAACACGTATGATATAGGGTAGAGTTAATCCTGGTATGATCAATGTTAAAAAGATCACAACGAAGGTCAAGAAAATGACTAGTTGCCTCCCATGAACAGGAGTTCCATCGAGATGCGTATAAGGTAATGCTAAGGCAGCTGTCAAAGATACGATTCCGCGCATGCCTGACCATCCTACAACCACACTTTGTTTCAGGTAATTGTAACTTTGCTTGAGCTTCTTTTGGTCATTTCTGTTGCGCATATGCCAAATACCACGGACTACATAAATCCAAAAGAATCGGATGACAATCATTGCTATTGTGAAGATAAGCCCATAAATGAAATAGAGATCAATCTGTTGCCAGCTCATCTCTTTCGTGACCTCTTTCAGGTCCATTCCAATTAGAATAAATACGAAGCAGTTTAATAAAATGTATGCAATGTCCCAGGATGCCCATCCCAATATGCGTGTCAAAGATGTATAATGGGTCATTAACAATCTTGCACCCACAAGACCACAAGCAACCACTGCTAAGACTGCAGAGACTTCTAGTTCATCAGCAATGATAAAAGTGAAATAAGGCATCACAAATGTGAACACAACAGACAATACTGGGTTCAGAAAATAGAGTGAGATATAGTTGAGCAGGTAGCCTGAGGCAATTCCGATTGCTACACCTCCAATAGCAGCTTTTAAAAGTTCCACACTCGCAGAACCTAGCGAAAATGTGCCTGTTAATAGAGCAACTACTGCAATTTTATAAAGTACAAGGCCAGATGCATCATTTATTAGGCTCTCCCCTTCTAAGATTGTTTGAATCCTTGAACTGATTGAAAAACGTCGAAGGATTGCTGTCGCTGCGACAGCGTCTGGCGGGGAGACAATAGCTCCAAAAGCAAACGCGAGAGCCCAAGGAATACTAGGAAAAAACCATTTAAATAGTAATCCGATGATCAAGGTTGTAACAATAACTAGTACGATGGCAAGGTAAATGATTTCATATCGATAGCGCCAAAATTCACGCATGGGGATGCTGTAGCTTGCATAAAAAAGGATTGGAGGCAGAACAATGATTAAAAGGTTTTTTGGGTCGATATCGATGGTTGTAAGTCCGGGAATGAAGCTGATTCCCATCCCGCCAAGGATAAGAAGAATAGGATAGGGAATGCCAATCCTTTGAGCCAACCCAACTAGCAGGACAGCTCCTAGCATCAAAACCACTAAGGTTTCCAGACTAGTCAATTATTCACCTAGTTTCTAGTTTGTTGTCCCATTGATAGATGAATAAGGTTTTATTTTAAAGGGACTATATAGGGCTAACACAGCACTCAAGGGCGCCCCGCGCGAGTAACTGCTCCTTTGGTCTTGCCAAGCAAAATGGGATTTGGTAAAACAAATGGTTTTAAATGGAATATCGTAAGAACTATGGAACCAACAACTTGCAAAATTAAACATCACCCTATTAAGAGAATATTTGACATCTGTTTTAGCTTGGGTGCTTTAGCATTCTTTACTCCGTTTTTAGTCTTTATTGCTCTTGCTGTGAAACTTACTTCTAAAGGGAAAATTCTATATAGCCACCCGCGGATTGGACGTGGAGGCAAGCCTTTTAACTGCTATAAATTTAGAACGATGTATTCTGATGCTGATGAAAGGCTCAAGGAAATGCTTAAAAATCCGAAAATTTTGGATGAGTGGGAAAAAACCCATAAACTTAAGAATGATCCACGGGTGACACCGGTCGGTAAGTTTTTGAGAAAGACATCTTTGGATGAACTTCCACAGTTTTGGAATGTATTGGTGGGAGATCTAAGCGTGGTAGGGCCACGTCCGGTTGTTGAAGCTGAAGTGACAAAATTTTTGGGTTGTAAGGCTGCCAAAATATTATCGATCCGTCCTGGTGTGACAGGCCCTTGGCAAGTCCATGGAAGAAACGACACTGACTATGCTGTAAGGGTTAAAATGGCGGAAGAGTATGTAGATAAGCATAGCTTGATTATGGATCTTAAACTAATTGCAAAAACTATACCTGCAATGATCTCCACCAAAGGAGCCTATTGAGACAGATTAGTTTGCCCCTAGTTTTTTGGATCTGTCTTACTTTGGTCTTGTTTGTGCCGATATTTGTCCCTTATGCACGTCTGACTTATTTTGCCACCTTTCTTGTCATAAGTTATTATCAACGCGATTTCAATCGAAGTATGTGGCTGTCCTTTGGATGTGGGGTTGTGATGGACCTATTGACTCCCCTTCCAAGGTTTGGGCTGTATGCTTTGAATTATTGTATGACGACGTTGTTGTTATATTCTAAGAAACGCCATTTTTTTGAAGACAGTTTGACGACTCTTCCATTCATGGTCTTTTTCTTTTCTATAATTTCTACATTAGTGCAAGTATGTTTACTTACGATTTTTGGAGAAGGTCTTCCCTTGAGCTGGGGATGGGTATTAACGGACTTAGTCTTTTTTTCATTGATCGATGCAGCCTACACAATTCCTTTTGTTCTTCTTCTACGAAGATACACTCGAGCAACAGCAAGCTAGCAACGAATTAGAGATTATTCTCCCTTAAATCGGAAGTCACTTTACTGAAGAAAGCTGGACTGAACTTATCCTGAGCAGCAATAAATTCTGAATAATGGGATACAATAAAGTCACGAACACAATATAAAGCCTGATAGGCACCCCTCTCTTCCGCGATTAACCAGGCATCTTCAAGATATTTGCAGTTTATTGGATCGGATAGATTGAGTCGCAACTTAAATTCTTCAGTTGCTCTATCGCGTATAAGATAACTTGAACCGTGTCTAATTTTTGATATAAGATCGCTCAATGTGATTTCTGGATCTTTTTTCTTATTATTTATAAATGCTTGTAGAAGGTCTCTTTGAGTCTGCTTGTCTTTGTCCGATAATGGCGGCAAACTTAATATCGAATCAGACACTCCAAAGACTGCTTCTTTAAGCTCCGATTCAAAAGCAGTAGTAAAATAGTCCAGTTTATTCACTTTAAAATAATCCATCAATTGACTCAGATTGTCTGTGCCAATACCAAAAACAGCCCTATAATGATCTCCATTCTTTACAAGTTCCTTCGCAAGGACGCGAGCTATAGTTTTGGAACGAGATTTACCATGTAGCACAGCCCATTCTAAAATTGATGTCGGTAAATTGTTCCATTTAGATGCTTGATATGAGGTATGTTCCATATCCACTATCAGACCAAAGGCATCCTGCAAATCTTCCATGGCTTGTTTTTGGGTCATGTCCAATATGGAGTCAGTAAAAAATAGTGTAGCTGGTTCGAAAGTTTTTTCCATTGAAGAACTAGGACTATTTTTTTTTGGAATACTCTCCTTACTATTTGAAGAGGTATAAATTATTTCTCTTTTAATGATGTGTGCTAGTGCATAAAATTTTCTACATTCAAATCCAGTTATACTAGACATAATGTTTGCATGATAAAAATCATGAATAGCACCTTCATTAAGTTTTCGAATTACAATATGACCATCCGCAGATTTTATCGGGTTATCTGGGGAATCTATTGCGAAGGGCCTTTCAAGTTTTGGTATCATTTCCAACATATCATCGAAAGGTGCAAGTCCTTCACGGGTCACCATTGTCGTGGCATCATGACCAGCTTTTGCGATCAAATAGGCCTGCATCATTCCTTTAGAAGGGATGACTCGACAAGGTTGACCATTTTTACTGACATGCATAAAAACGTTAAAGCCTAGGACTGACAGGCGTTCGTTGATAAACCCATTTCGATCCAAGTCATTTCTTTCATTTACTACTGGCGGGTGTGGGTCAGGGACGATTAAATACTGCTTTTCCATGTCTGGAAGTGATTTCATCATTTCAAAAAATGTGACTCTTTGTGCAGGAGTTAGATGAGTGGGAACGAAAGAAGTGTTTGTGTTTCCAGTAGCATTTTTCAATGCAATGTTTCTGAGCTCTTGAGTTTTAAAACGTACCCCTGAAAGCAATTCAGATGTTTGATCCACCATAGAAACTGCTGTGTTATTCGCGGAGTCACCTTGGAATAAAGGAACAATTTCAACGTCTGAAGCTGGATGTTGAGATAATGTATTATGAAATAACTGTGCTGTTGTAAAGGCAAGACCACTGATCTTTCCCCTTTCTAATGCAAGAAGTGAGTAGTAATAGAAGTCTGAATGCTGAAAAATAGGGCTTTGCAGATGATTTTGGTCTAACGCTTGTACGATTTCATCTATAATTTTGTCCTGATTAGGAAGCTGATTTAATTTTTGTCTCCGGACTTCTTTTTCCTTAGGAGTGAGATACGCTTGGACTTCCTCAGACGATTCATTTGAAAATTTGGGGGGAAGTGAAACTTCTTTCGCCCTGGAGGGGTTTACACCCTTAGCGTTAATATTACTATTATTTACATTGTAAACTTTAAGATCTAACATTGAATTGCCTTATATAATATAGTAAATTATTATACTAAATGACATAATTAAATTGCAATAATTATTTTACAAAAGATATCAAATTATAGATTGA
>JBDHQB010000021.1:0-38832 GCA_039806825.1 Parachlamydiaceae bacterium
CATCCTTCATCCTTCATCCTTCATCCTTCATCCTTCATCCTTCATCCTTCATCCTTCATCCTTCATCCTTCATCCTTTCTTCATTTTGGCTTTATCATGTCTTTGGCTTTGACATGTTTATCGAATTCTTCCGATGTCAAATATTTTAATGAAATTGCAGCCTCTTTCAAGGTTGTATTTTCAACGTAGGCCTTATGGGCTATTTCAGCAGCTTTGTCATAACCTATGATGGGGTTTAAGGCCGTTACAAGCATTAGAGAACGTTCAACATACTCGTGAATTCGCTCCTTGTCAGCTTCTAGCCCATCAATCATATATAAGCGGAAAGAGCGGCAGGCATCACTTAAAATCGAAACCGAATGGAGGAAATTATGAATAATTAAAGGTTTGTAAACATTTAATTCGAAATTTCCTTGTGCTCCTGCCATCGTAATGGTTGCATCGTTTCCGATAACTTGCATGCAGACCATTGTCATAGCTTCAGACTGTGTCGGATTAACTTTGCCGGGCATAATCGATGACCCAGGTTCATTTTCAGGTAAAACTAATTCATGAAGTCCACATCTAGGCCCTGAGCCCATCCAACGAATATCATTAGCAATCTTCATTAATGAGCAGGCTGTTGTTTTTAAAGCCCCACTTGCAAAAACGATGGGATCGTGCGAGGCCAAAGCTGCAAATTTATTTTTAGCAGAGACAAAAGGATAGCCTGTCAACTCCGCAATCACTTTTGCTGTTCTTTCAGCAAACTCTGGATGGGTATTCAATCCAGTTCCTACTGCTGTTCCACCCAAAGCCAACTCATATAAACGTGGAAGAGACTGCTCAATCCGTTCAATGTCTTGGTCAATCTGTTCTACATAGCCCGAGAACTCTTGTCCTAATGTGAGTGGAACTGCATCCATCAAATGTGTTCTTCCAATTTTTATAATATCAGAAAACTCATCTTGCTTTTTCTTTAAGGAATCTCTGAGAAGCTTCAATTGAGGGAGAAGTTGTTTTTGCAATTCTAGAACTGAGGCAATGTGCATCGCTGCAGGAAAAGTATCATTTGAAGATTGCGAACGGTTGACATGATCATTAGGGTGGATCAATTTGCTCCCTAACTTTCCTCCAAGTTTTTCAATCGCCCGATTTGCAATCACTTCGTTGATGTTCATATTCGTTTGAGTCCCACTGCCTGTTTGCCAAACACTCAGGGGGAAATGATCATCTAATTTTCCTTCAATCACTTCATCTGCAGCCTCGATGATAGCTTTACGATGCTCATCCTTAATTCCACCTAACTTGTGATTAACAATCGCAGCAGCTTTCTTAAGTATCCCAAAGGCACGAATTAAAGCTTTAGGCATTTTATCTGGACCAATAGCAAAATGATGAAGCGATCGCGCAGTTTGTGCTCCATAATAAGCTTCGACAGGAACCTCCATTTCACCCATGCTATCTTTTTCGACACGCGTCTTACTCATAAATCCTCAATGATCTCTTGTTATAATTGGAAGATACTCAGGCAGCCAAAAGTTGTCTTTAATTCTTTGCAAAAGTTCTTCTTCTGTAATGGGATCTCCAATCCCTTCCTTCAGGGCTTCTTTCCCAATAACAAATGCCAATCGTTGAGAAATGGTATGAATTAAAGCAGGGGAGGGGAATAAGCCTTCTAAAGGATTTTCAAGGGCGGGTGAAAACTCTCCAAGAGCCCTTGCGGCTACCAGAAACATTTTATCAGTTATCCTTTTTGCTCCAGAGCAAAGAACCCCCAATCCCATCGCTGGAAAGATGTAATAGTTGTTGCATTGCCCAATTTTGTAATGCTTCCCATTATATTCTACGTCTGGATACTTAGTTCCTGTAGCGATTAAGCCTCTTCCATCAGTCCATTGAATGAGATCATTCGGATCACCTTCACATTTTGAAGGAGGATTTGATAATGGAAAAATGATGGGGTGCCTGACATGTTTTGCCATTTCTCTGACGATGCTTTCATTGAATGCACCAAATTGAGTCGATACTCCGATAAGTATTGTGGGATGAAGATGTCTGACAACATCTTCTAAGGTAATATGGTCTCGATTTTCAACTTTCCATCCCAATATTTTTTGAATAGGTTGTGAGTATATTTTTTGGAAAGGGGTAAGATCTTTTAGTTCGGTATGGATCAATCCGTGACGATCGATCATCCAAATTCTTTCACGCGCCTCTTTTTCTGAGATGCCTTCTTCAACCATAGCTTGAACAATGTGACCTGCAATCCCCGTTCCTGCGGAGCCAGCCCCAAATATAACAACTTGCTGATCGCGCATGCGGGAGGCTGTTGTCTTTACAGCCGCATGTAGACCCGCTAATGCCACTGCCGCAGTTCCTTGAATATCATCATTGAAACTGCAGATTCGTTCTTTATATCTATCTAGGAGCCTTTGTGCGTTGTCGCGAGCAAAATCTTCCCACTGAAGCAAGACATTCGGAAATTTATTTAAAACTGCCTCGATAAAAGCATCCACAAAGTCATCATATTCTTTTCCACGTATCCTTGAATGCCTCCAACCAAAATAAAGAGGATGATTCAATAAGATTTCATTGTCTGTGCCTGTGTCAAGCAAGACGGGAAGTCCATGAACTGGATTAATGCCCCCGCAGGAAGAATAAAGGGTTATTTTACCAATAGGAATACCAATACCGTTTGCACCTTGATCCCCTAGTCCTAGAATTCTTTCTCCGTCGCTGACTACAATCACTTTCACATCAGGCAAGTCAACATTATCAAGCATCTGCTTTATCTTATCTCTCTGAGGATAAGAAACAAACAATCCACGTAATACTCGATAAATCTCATGATATTTTTGACAGGCGGCTCCCACAACAGGGGCATAGATAATAGGAAGCATCTCTTCGATATGTTTATTGAGTGTTGCGTAGAAAAGAGTTTCATTTCGATCTTGAAGAGCTCTTAAATTGATGTGTTTACCTAAATCGGTTAATTTTGAATGATAAGCGAGATAGCAACGGTTAATTTGTCCTTCTAGAGTCTCAAGGCTAGCGGGTAATAAACCGAATAATCCTAGCCTTTCTCGTTCTTCAAGGGTAAACGCGGTGCTTTTATTCAATTTAGGATTTGCAAGCAAAGCTGCCCCTTTTAAAGAGGTTCTAATCTCCCTTTTCCCAGACTCTTCATTCTTAATAATTTCGTAGGTCGACATGATGCTTCGTTTGGTTTTACCTCAAAACTATCAAATTTTTATTTTAAATTAAAGCTCTAGGAGTAGTAAAATTAGTATATTTTAAAAAATAGCATTAATTGTAATTAAAAGTAGAGGTGCTGCTTCTTTAGCATTAAAATAAAAGATTGACTTGTCTAAATTTCTATAATCCATATACTTGAATGTTTAACCTATACATTCAAGGCACTCTTCATGTTCCGAATATTCTATGAATTTCTTTTAGTCCTTCTTGCTATTATCTCAATTCCCAAGATTGTAAAAGGCTATTTAAAGCACGGAAAGTACAAAGAAAGCTTTCCACGAAGATTTGGAAAAGGATTTCCACTTATAGAAAAAGGAAATAGAAAGTGTATTTGGATTCATGCCGTTTCCGTGGGGGAGTCCAAAGCGATCATACCTTTAGCCCAAATGTTAAAAAAAGAGGATCCCAATTGTATTCTCGTGATATCTACTATCACTGAAACAGCCCAGGCTGAAGCTAAAAAATCGCTCCCATTTGCAGATTACCATGTCTATCTTCCTTTCGACTTTGGATATGTTGTTAGACCGATTATCAATCAAGTTAAGCCTGATTTGGTTCTGCTCTGTGAGACCGATTTTTGGTACAACTTCCTTGATTCCTCTAAACAAAACGGTGCCAAAATTGTTTTGGTCAATGGTAAGGTTTCTGAAAGATCGCAAAAAAGGTTTCAAAAATACTCTTACATCACAAATAAAATCTTTAATTTGATCGATCTATTTTGTATCCAGGGTGAAGCTTATGCCCAGAGATTCAGAGAGCTGGGGGTCCCGGAAAGCAAAATCTATGTCACTGGCAATATCAAGCTTGATTTCCCAATTAAGTCGATGGAGTCTGCTGAACTGAATGCTTGGAAAGATAAGCTAGGGATCAAAGACGAGCCCTTGCTTGTAGCGGGCTCTACCCATGATCCTGAAGAAAAACAGATTTTAGAGGCACTTGAAGAAGTTTGGAAGAGTCATCCTGCTTTAAAAGTCATGATTGTTCCCCGCCATCCTGAAAGGTTTCAGGAGGTAGCCACGATTATCAGCAGTGCCAATATCCCATTTCAGAAGTACTCTGCGTTGGATCCAAAAAACGGTGCTAAAGTGATCCTTATGGATGCCATGGGTCTTCTTAGGTCTGCGTATCAATGTTGCACAATAGCCATTGTAGCAGGTTCTTACACAGAGAAAGTAGGGGGACACAATATTTTGGAGCCTTGTTGGTACGGGAAGCCTGTGATTCATGGGCCGATTATGTGGTCTCAGCCGGATCTTGTAGAGCTCATGAGGAATTATAGAGCTGGGCTTCAAGTAGAGATGAAAGACCTTGCTAGGGCTATTTCAGATTTATTGAGCAGTGAAGTAGAACAAAAGAAGCTGGGGGCTGCAGGTTTGAAGTTGGTTGAGGAGTCACGTGGGGCTACTTTACGCACTTTAGAAAAAATAAACACCGAAATGAAAACTTTAAGTTGCGGCTAATTCGGCGGCCTGTTATTGTTTCACTTCAAACGACAATAACCTGTCAAACAAATGACGCGGGGTGGAGCAGGGGTTAGCTCGTTGGGCTCATAACCCAAAGGTCGGAGGTTCGAATCCTCTCCCCGCTAATTCTTTCCCAAATATGGCGGTATAGCTCAGTTGGTTAGAGCAGCGGAATCATAATCCGCCTGTCGCTGGTTCGAATCCGGCTACCGCCAATCAAGGGAAGCCACACTTCAGAATAATAGATCCATCTAGAATCTTTCAAAAATGTAATAAAAGTCTCTAATCTTTACGATTAAAGCTAACAAAGCGATAGCTTTTCCAAGGACGTTATAACAAAAGCTTTGGAGCTTTTGTAGTAATGCTTTCGGAAACGTTTCGAATCTTTTTTGTGTGACGCCCTTCGGCTGCAACGTTTTTGTAGGAACCTCTTTGGAAATGCTTACTTGATCTGTTTTAGGATGTGATTTAAATCGAGGTATGCCCAGTACTCAACGATTTTATCATGGTTGATGCGATAAATTGTTACACCTGAATAAGCAATTTGCCTCCCTGTGGGTTTTATATCTTTAAATTCTCCTTGGTGGGTGGCTTTTACTTCCCATTGAACAGCAACAAGATCATTTTCTGCGATGACAACGTTGTTTTTTACCGAAATATCTGGAAATGCTTTAAGGTAAGTTTGAACAACTGTTTTCAAGTGCGATTTTCCAATGAATTCCCCCAGCGAACTATGAATCACACACTTATCACTCACAAAATCGTCTATGGCTGTTAGGTCTTGGTCATTCCAAATTCTTGCAACGTACGTTTCAGCAATCTCCTTGGTCCCTTTACTGTCGATTTGATGTGTACTCATACAGGTCCTCTCGCTAATTTATTTACTGTGACATAGGAATAACAATAGCATAATAATTTTTTTTAGAAGTAATGAGATCGTGTGCACATCCGCGAAGCGCCTGGAATGCGGTGGCGAAGCTACCGCCTTTGCCTTAACCGCGTGACAACGCTAATGATCTCAAAAACGATAGCTAATGGTTTGAAGGACAAAAACTTTTCGCAGCGGCCAGGGCAAGGGCGGTAGCTTCGCCACCGCATTCCAGGCGCTTCGCGAAATGGAACATGCTATCATTGTTTAATTATAATATCAATAATTAAAATTTATTTTTGATGTTAGTAGAATTAGAATAAAAAATATACGAATCATCTGATAGGATACGAAAGTATGATTGATGTAAAGTTCAGTGAAGAACAGTTTAAGACATTGCTTGAGATGGTTTTTCTAGGAAATTGGATATCGAATGCTCATCGAAGAGAACCAATAAAGCGGTATAGAGAACTTGAAGAATTTCTTTTTGAATTGTGTCCTCAATTTGGGCTTGTTGGATATTCAGATGGAGATACTCCCAAGTATCCCTCAAAACTTTTTATTAAAAGTTTGATGGGACTCATCAAAGAAAATGAAGAGGTGACGTTCTGGGAACAGTTCATTGAGAGATTTTCAACGCTGCAAATTCATAGAGATTATACACAAGAGCAGCTTGAAAATATGGAGCAAACAGAGCTTTTTGATTTGATAAAAGAATATGAAGATAACCTTCGTGCCTATCTTTCTAAAAATGGTCTTTCTTTATTTCAGCTTCCTGAATAATTGACGTTTAACAATTGACTTTTAAGCATTTATAGATTATCCTTGATTGTCTTTAAGTATAATCAAAGGAACTACTATGTTTAAAAAAATCTTATTTTTGCCTGTTCTTGCTTTTGTTACTATTTCAGGTGTTCTTAAAGCGGATATTGAGGATTTCAACTCAAGAGTAGAATTATTAAAGAATGAAGTTGAAGCACTCAATAAAACTGAACAGTCTGCTGTCATAAAAGCTTCTTTGAAAACAAATGCTAAATATTTAGAACATAAAATTCGCAAAAAAATTAAGAGAATGCAGGCAAGGATTGAGAAATATAAAGCTAATTTAGACTATAGCTTGGAACAAGAAGAGTATCAAAAAAGTTTAGACAAAATCAACGCCGCTGAAAAGAGATTACAAATCCTTAACGAAGTTCTTTCTAACATTGAGTCCATGAGGTCAAAACTTTCTAACTAACACAAGTTGCCGAAATTTTTTTTGTAGCGTAGACTTCCGTCTTCGCTACAATTTCAAAGGGCGCAATCTATGTAGCACCCATTGAGCCCCTGTTTTTATTCGACTAAAGCTAAATTTTTATGAAATTTGAAGAATAATTGAGGAAATATGAAAAATTTTGGAAACGGTTTACTGAGTTTAGCGTTTGCTTTTTCTGCTTTTGCACAGCACTTTGAGCAAGATTGGAATGATTTTAAAATTGCACATGAACTTTCTAAAAATTCAAAGGCAAGCTACGCTGGTTAAGGGCTGACACCGTTGGTTCTTTTGTCCAGTATGAGTACTGCGATACCTTTAATTATTCGCTTGCGAAACAGCCTATAGACAAAACAGAGAGCCCATAAAGCGGCATTAAAGCTAACAAAGCGGTAGTCTTTCAGCGCTAAAGCTAAATAAATTCGGTAGTCTTTCCGCAGGCATTTACATAAATAACGTCGCAGCCTTTCGCAGACGTTATATAAATAGAGCCGCAGCGTTTCCGCATTCGCTCCGCTATCACACCACTGCTAAAGTAGATCCTAGGCCTTACGATAGGCTAGATATCCAATTGCCATAGGAGCTTCTGATAGAACGGTTGCTTCTGCACGGTATTGACCTGAAAGATCGGTAATTCTTTTTGTGAAGTTTTCATAACTCATGATGCATACCTGCCTAGTATCATCTAGGGAAGGATTTGATTCTTTCAAATCCTTAAACATAAAAGGAACTGAATCACTTATGTCCATAAGTAACACATGACCTGAAAAAAGGGCTCCAACAAGTAATACGCTATGCGCAAATGATGTTTGAGCTGAATTTGCTGCTTGTGGTGGCCAATAAGAGATTTTCCTCCCACCAATTTTCTCTTTACAAGTCAAAGGAGGTACTATGTAGCTTTGGGGACCTATCTTGCCTCTTGCAAGCATTGGGCCATATTTTCTTAATTGGTTAACTAATTCTCTAATTCCGCTACTTGGAACCCATGTAGATCTTTCTAGGCCTAGCTTGACAATTGCAACTTCAAAATTAGCGAACCCTAATGAACCTGAAACCCAAGGTTGGATTGGAGGAATGAGAATTCCTCAATTTCGACATCTTTTGGAGAGCTTTCAAGAAAGGGGAGTGGATTTCGCCAATGTCATATCATGCGAGGCAGGTAGTAGGAATCTCATTGAAGTTTTTCGAGATTTTCCTCGAAAATTTACGATGAGCATCTGCGCTGTAAGCGATGTTTGTTGTACATTTAACCTTTCCTCTCTTGGAGAAACCTATCTCAATATTAAGTTGCATAAAATAGCTCAATTTTTTAGAGAGATCTCTGCGACATTTGCTAAAAAAAGTGAGCCTCTGAAACCTAAAATCTTTTGCAAGGCCCTTGAAAATATTTACGGCTGTAACTGGCCTGCTATACCTCTTGTGTCAGTCGTGGGTTCAAGCAAATTTGAAGCAGTGAATGTTCATAAACGAAGCATTATTATTACATATAAAAAGATAGCTCAAAATAAGCCATTATTCCAAGTTAATAGGGAATGTTTATTAGTTTATCCGCAGATTCTGATGCCTACAGTTCATTTAAGTCACTTTCAAGGATTATCTCCGAATGTGATTTCTATGATCCCAGATCATAATCAAGTTTTATTCTCAAAAATAGTCACTACAGCAAGCTCGCCTCTGCAGGTTATTCGTGAGTCTTTTTTGAAAGTGGGTAGAAAGGATGCTTACGCTTCGGAAACAATTCATTTATATATCGTTAAAGAATTGGTTGCGACTGATGAAACTTTCATCAATGTTGTGGCATGTTTTAGCGTTAACATGGGATATTGTATTTTTCAAAAAGCAAACGAACCAGACAAGTGGTTTGTTGTGACTGACGAGTTTAAGGAGATCAGTGAGAATGAAGCTTTAATACATCTTTATCAAAACTTGCAGAGGATAAAAACTTCAAAAGGGGGTATAGAATTTTCAGGAACTTCTTCAGAGGTTCCCAGCTCTATTGAGGATGTCAGGGACTATTACAAAAAATGGCTAAGCATTCCATCGATAAATCCCAGATTGTACGAAGCTTTGGAACGTTTAAATCGCAATGAATACAACAAAATACCTGCAGATATGAATTCGAAGGATTATGTGTATTTAATGTTTTATGCGATTTATGAAAATAAATGGGATTCGATTCGATTTTTGAGTGATAATGTTAGAAACTTTGAGCAATCTGATTGTTTTGGAAAGAAAGCGCTTCATCTCATGATTGAAAGAGGAGCTCCAGCAGAAACATTAGCTAATTTTTTATCAGCAGGAGTGTCAGCAGACGCATTGGATGAGAGTGGACATACCCCTTTGTATTACGCTGTCAATGCAAATAGGGAAGATGTGATTGAATTGCTTATAGGGAAAGGGATCGATATCAATTCTCCAAACAATTGCAATATCATAAATGTTGCCTATAATTTGGGAAAAAAAGATTTTGCTTTGACATTAGCACGTAAGTATCATGCAAGAGTATTTGGAAGTGGTATTTTGGCCAATGTATCGAATGATCCAAAGTGGGGTGAATTCTTTGCAGTAAGTCTAGATCAGCTTCGCCAAGTATCCAATGGAAATGAAATTGCCTTTTCCCAAAGCTTTTTGAACACTATGCTCATGGATGAAAGCAGCTTTATTTGCGGCTGGGAATTTTATTCCGTAGATTGCCGTCGATTATTAACAGAAAGCTTTGTCAATGCTTTCAAGGTGCTTTCAAATTCATCATCAGATCATTCTGCTATCATCGATGAATTTTTGAGAAATCAGTATTATCTCCATAGAGAAGACTTAACAATTATTAAAAGGCATATAAAGCTCCCTACTAGTTCATAAATTCTCATTGCGAAAACAAATATAAACGCAATTATGGATTTATTAATAAGGGAGTCATCCATGAAAATTTTAAGAGCTTTAACGGGATTCTTTTTAATTTTAGGCCTTGAAGCAGTTGAGCTTCAGATTAAAGAAAAGACAATCCATGTAAATGGAAAGGAAGCTAAAGTCTTAACAGTTGCACAGCCAGATGGGACGTGGGGTTTGAAGGCTAAAAAGGGGGAGCAGTTTGATGTGACCCTTAGGAATAATATTCCTGTTTCATCTTCGGTCCATTGGCACGGTGTTTTATTACCAAACGATCAGGATGGTGTTGCCTTTGTTACACAATTTCCGATCTATCCAGGGCAATCTTATCGCTATAAATTTCCAATTAAGCAATCCGGTACCTTTTGGATGCATTCTCACGTAGGACTTCAAGAACAATCACAGCTGAGTGCTCCACTAATTTTCATTGGACCCGAAGACAGTGAAATCGCTTCTCAAGAAGTTGTTATGCTTTTGGGTGATTTTTCATTTAAAGACCCTAGTGAAATTTTCTTAAAGCTAAGGACAGAGAATGCTCATGGTGGAATGAAGATGGGTGAAATGTCAAAACCTGACATTGTCGAAGTGAAATACGATGCCTTATTAACGAATGATCACACTCTTGACAATCCTGAAATTATTGAAGTTGCTCCTGGTAGTACTGTAAGGCTTAGAATTATTGATGGCGCAAGCGCGACAAATTTCTTCATTGACCTTGGGAATTTAGAAGGTCAGGCGATCGCTGTAGATGGAAACAGGATAAACCCTTTGACAGGGAAAACTTTTGAATTAGCTGTTGCCCAGAGAATTGATATTCTGGTCAGTATTCCTAAAGAAGGGGGCGTTTTCCCTATTTTGGCACAAGGTGAGAGCATAGATCTGAGAACGGGTATAATTTTGGCTACTAAGGGAGTTGCGGTGCCAAAGATGAGTTCTAAGGCTGATAAGAAAGCCGGTGGGCTCACCAACAAGCAAGAATCTGAATTGAGAGCTTTGTATCCATTGGCTCGAAAGAATGTAGACCAGAAGGTCGAAATTGTTTTGGGTGGAAATATGGCAAATTACATTTGGACATTGAATGGTCAATCCTGGCCTGAGGTTACTCCAGTTGTTGTAACAGAAGGGCAGAGGGTCGAAATGGCATTTAGAAATGATACAACTATGTCACATCCTATGCATTTGCATGGCCACGTTTTTGAAGTTGTAGAGATTGATGGAAAGAGGCTTGAGTGCGCTGTGAGGGATACTGTATTGGTGATGCCAAATCAAACTGTTGTAGTGCAATTTGACGCTGACAACCCAGGAGTATGGCCCTTGCACTGCCACATCTTGTACCATTTAGAAGCTGGTATGATGACAGTTGTAAGGTATAAGGATTCTATTCAGCCTCTCACCCAAATAAAGAAAGAATGATAGCTTTAGTTGTGGTAGCGGATGGAGCTACCGCCATGCGTTGAGCAACAAGCTTCACAGCTTTGCCGAAGGCCCTGGAATGCGGCAGCTCCCTCCGGTCGCCACCGCATTCCAGGGCCTTCGGCAAAGGCTAAAGTTTTTTTACATTATTATTTTTCTAAGGTGTCTTTTAAATTGGAGAGCTTTTGCTCAAGATCAAAGATTCTTTTGCTTATTTCACGAGTTTCTTGAGTAGATTTTTCGTGTTTATCTACGACTTCATTGATCCGATTATGCAACGTTTCAATTTCACGCTCGATCGACTCCCTTTCAAAAGTTTTTAATGTTTCTTTGGAAACATCCTTAGCTTTAAGATCATTAGATTTAGCAATTTGTTTGGGAGTGATTATTTCTTTTTTAATGGGTTCTGATCCAGGGCCGCCAACTGGTTGAGTCTTCATAGACACCTCCATCCTTGAATCCTTTATTCATTATAAACTAATAACTTTAATTTATAAATGACTGTTTAAATAATTAATACTTAGTCATAGTTGATCATTTTACATAGAAGGGAGTGCTTATGAAGTTTAATTATTTATTATAATTGCAAGCTTATTTCTCTCTAGCTTAATCTATTGCAACCATTATGAAGTGATTGAACTAGGGCAACCCCTCTATTGGTGAACTAAAGTGTTACCTATGTCGGTGAACTGGACCGCTCCGTGCTCTCCGTGCACTCCGTGGTTGATTTTGCGGCAGTGTCACGCGCATTCTGATTGCAAAATCTTGAAAGTTTCCGCATGATGATCTAGAATTGGCAATGTAAGAAAAGTATGAAGGATGAAAATTTTATTCATCCTTCATCCTTCGTAGTTATTGTGGATACTGATTGTAGTAGTAGGGATTTTGGTAAGGATAAACTTCTGGAACTACAACATTTCCACCGTACTCAGGAGAGGCGTAGCCTCCGTAAAAGTTCACACTGCCGCTGCGGTAAGCATCGTTTTCAGCTCCTTGGATATAGCCTCTGTCGTAACCTCTATCATAGCCGCCCCGGTAATTGTAACGGTTATCTGGGCTTGCAGCACCGTAACCACCGTAACTTCTTTCAGCTCCTCCGCTACGTCCTTGGATTCTTTCTCCTCCACCGTATGCTACATCTCCATCAGCCACAAGGCCTAAAATTGGCAATATTGCCAACAAAAATAAGACTTTTTTCATAAATTAACTCCTTATTGGGCTTTTAATGTCGGTATAGTTTATTTTAATGATAATGTGTAGATATTAATATGTATATATGCGCAAGATACTCTTTTTATTACTCTTAGTATCATTTTATGGTGTATGCGCAGCCCAGTCTGCCCAAGAAGTTTCTTTATTAATCTGCGGTGTTTGCAAAGATGTAGAAAATGCTATTCCTAATACGATTAAAAATATTGAGGAACTTGGAAATAGATTTAAAGATTATCGTGTCATCATTTACGAAAATAATTCCAAGGATCTTACTGTCCAAAAAATGCAATCTTGGGCCTTAGCAAATTCTAAAGTTGCTTTTTACACTGAAACATTATCAGACGAAGATCTTCCTGTTTCAAGGACTGGGAGAATTGCCCGTGCAAGAAATCTTGTTTTAGATTTAGCAAGCGATCCAATTTACAGTGGATTTGATTATTTCATTATGGCTGACCTCGATTTTCAAAAAGAATGGCCGATCGATGTTATTGTTGAGGTGATGGAAAGCCCAAAGGAATGGGATTGTGTTTCTTCCAACAGTTTGCTGCAAAATGGTGATTACTGGGATCGATATGCATTTAGGGATCGTGATTATCCTCTAGGGCCTGAAAATGTGGGCAGCACTTGGTGGGAAGATGTGCAATTAACCTGGTTTAAAATTGAAACTGATAGATTAAAACCTGTTTATTCTGCATATGGGGGTCTGGCGATATACAAGAAAGATGTTATTACTCAATTTAGATATTCGGGTACAGTCACCAAGGATCTCAAAAGGTTTTATAGAAAAATTATACAGGAAGCTGAAATCTCAAATCCGCAAATTCAAAAATATCTCAAATTTATTGGAAAAGGGCCTTATAAAAGACGTGAGCTTATTCCCATATTGTTTACAAAAAATACTCCTTGGAATCAGCCTCGTAAGTACGACAAGATCACATGTTGTGAGCATTTGCCATTGCACGCTTCAATGTCTGTAAATGGGTATGATAAGTTTTATATTCATCCCAGAATGTATATGTATTATTGGAGCGACTAAGAATAACTTCTAGACATTTTTAAATAAGTTTACATATTAAGTAATTAAAATTCAAAAATGTAAGTGAAGATAAAGGATAAAAGAATCGGCGCATTACTTTGACTTTTATCTCTAGGGAAAGTATAGGTTTCTCAAGAGGAAACTAGAGACGAGATGCAAAAATTTCTTATACTGCTTGTTATTTTAGGTTTGATTGCTGCTCCTGTCTATTTTACCTATAGGGAAATTGAAGACACGGATGAAAAGGGTTTTCTTACCTTGTATGGTAATATCGATGTGCGCCAGGTGGATTTAGGGTTTAGAGTCGGCGGAAGGGTCGATAAGTTGCTGTATCAAGAAGGGGATCTGGTTCCTTCCGGCAAGCTAGTAGCGACATTAGACAAACAACCCTATGCTGATCAAGTGCTTCAAGCTCAAGCAAATGCAGAATCTATTCGTTTATCTCTTAAAAATGCTGAGGAAAATCTTAAAAGACGTGCAGAACTAGTCGGCGAGGGGAGTGTCTCAAAAGAAGACTATGACAATGCGCTTTCAGCACGGGACGTATATGCCTCAAATCTAAAACAGGCTGAAGCTGCGTTAGGAGTAGCCAAAACCAATTTAAGAGATACCGAGATCTATGCGCCCAACGAAGGTACGATTTTAACTCGAATCCGCGAGCCAGGTAGTATTGTGAGAGAGTCAGATCCTGTCTACACTTTGTCTTTGACCAATCCCGTGTGGGTCAGAGCCTTTGTCTCTGAACCTGATTTAGGTTTAATTTATCCCAACATGCCTGCAGAGGTTTATACAGATACCCCAGGCTCAAAAATTTATCAGGGCCATATTGGTTTCATTTCTCCCGTTGCAGAGTTTACGCCTAAAACTGTCGAAACGATACAATTAAGAACGGATCTAGTTTATCGTTTAAGGGTCATAGTAGATAATCCAGATCACGGTTTGCGGCAAGGAATGCCAGTGACAGTGCGCCTTAAGCTGCCTAAACCTGTAAAAAGTGACGATGCTCAAGACAATCTTCCACTTCCTCCCTCTTACCAAAATGAACAACCCGCAGAGTGAATACGATGCTTGTCGATATTCACAATGTTACGAAGCAGTTTGAAAAAGAGGTTGCACCAGCTGTTGACAACATTAATGCAGCTATTCCGAAAGGACAAATCTTAGGGATTGCAGGGCCAGATGGAGCAGGTAAAACGACTTTGATACGCCTAATTGCAGGTCTTCTTAAACCCTCTTCAGGAAAAATCACGATAGATGGTTTAGATACCATAAAAGATGCTGAAAAAATCCATCGCGTGATTGGATATATGCCGCAAAAATTTGGTCTCTATGAAGATCTGACAGTGATCCAAAATCTTAGTTTATATGCTGATTTGCGTGGAGTTTTAGGAAAGGAACGGAAACAGGCTTTTGAAAAGCTTCTTTCTTTTACCAACCTGACCCATTTTCAACAGCGGCTAGCTGGGGCTTTGTCAGGAGGAATGAAACAAAAATTGGGTCTAGCATGCTCCCTTTTATCGAAACCCACTCTTTTGCTTTTGGATGAACCTAGTGTTGGAGTGGATCCTTTATCAAGAAGAGAACTATGGAAGATGGTGCAGGAACTTTTGCACGAAGGGATTACAGTCTTATGGAGTACCGCTTACTTGGATGAAGCTGAGCGATGTACAAACGTTTTACTATTGAATGAGGGTAAGCTTCTTTATCAAGGGCCTCCTATGGAACTTACGCAAAGGGTGAAGGACCGTGTTTTCAAGGTAAAAAATGTAGAGGGTAGTCGAAGAGCAGCATTATTCAATGCGTTAAATGAGCCAAATATCAGTGATGGTGTTATTCAGGGGGCAGATTTACGCCTTGTGATCAAAAAAATAGAGCCTGATCCTATCAATATTCCAGACCTTCATGCAGGACCAAAAATTAATGTTGTGCCCACTTCTCCACGATTTGAAGATGCTTTCATTGATATTCTTGGAGGTGGTCCTGGTGGAATTTCAGTTTTAGCTGAAAGAACACCGCCGGTCAAAGTTAAAAGCGATGCAGTTGTTCAAGCCGAGCATTTGACTAAAAAATTTGGTGACTTCATTGCTGCAGAAGATATTACCTTCAAGATTCCCTCGGGGGAAATTTTTGGACTTTTGGGACCCAATGGAGCTGGAAAGACTACAACATTTAAAATGATGTGTGGTTTATTAAAACCCACATCAGGAAAAGCTTTTGTGAATAACTTGGATTTAGAAGAGGCTCCTGGTGAAGCTAGAGAACATGTAGGGTATATGGCCCAAAAATTTTCTCTCTATGGGAATTTAAGCGTTTTACAAAATCTTAATTTTTTTTCAGGCATTTATAATTTGAGGGGGAAGCAAAGAAAAACCGCCGTAGACGAGATGATAGATATTTTTAACTTTAAAAATTATCTCAATGAGAATGCTGATACTCTTCCCCTAGGTTTTAAACAGCGTTTGGCACTGTCTTGTTCGGTGATGCACCATCCTGAAGTGTTATTTTTAGATGAACCCACATCTGGTGTAGATCCAATTACAAGAAGAGAATTTTGGAACCACATTAATGGACTAGTTGAGAAAGGGGTAACCGTGATGGTTACAACCCATTTTATGGATGAGGCAGAGTACTGCGATCGTATAGGGCTTGTTTATAGGGGAAAGATGATCAAGCTAGGAACGCCAGATGAACTGAAATTACAGGCAGTGAGCCAAGACAATCCCACTCCCACTTTGGAAGACGCTTTTATTCATTTGATCCAAATTTATGACCGGGAAAATCCTGATGGCAAGTGATTATTATAATGTCAATACAGGTGTAAGGGCTAGTTTAAGAAGGGTCAAGGCTCTCATTATTAAAGAATTTTTTCAGATGATCCGTGATCCAAGTAGTATTTTGATAGGGTTAGTGCTTCCTTTGATGTTGACTTTTCTATATGGATACGGAGTCTCATTGGATGCTGACCACATAAGAATTGGTGTTGTAATGCAGGACACTTCTCCTGATGCACAAAGTTTCGTCAAATCATTGACTAACTCACGCTTTTTCGATGTTATCATAGGCAGGGATAGACGAGAATTTGAGGATATGATCACAACAGGAGATATTCGTGGGATTGTCATTATACCTCCTTATTTTTCTCAGTTTAGAGATAGACCGAATACAACTGCTCCAATCATGGTCATTGGAGATGGAAGTGAACCCAACACTGCTAGCTTTGCGGTCAATTATGTTAGGGGTGCATTTCAAAACTGGCTGGATGAGCAGAGGGTTTCAGAAAAATTAAAAGGATTGCCTTTAGTTAGAAGTCAGACAAGGTATTGGTACAATGAACAACTTGAGAGCAGGCATTTCTTAATTCCTGGATCGTTGGCGATCATAATGACATTGATTGGCACTTTATTGACAGCGATGGTGGTAGCGCGAGAATGGGAAAGAGGGACAATGGAAGCTTTGATGTCTACACCCGTAACAATTTTTGAAGTGATTATTGGGAAGCTTGTTCCTTACTTTGCGTTGGGAATGTTAGCTTTGAATATGTGTTTTGTTATTGCTGTCGATTTCTATAATATTCCTTTTCGTGGTTCCTATTGGATGTTGATCCTCGTTTCAAGTGTGTTTTTGTACACAGCACTTGGAATTGGTTTACTGATTTCGACAATTTCACGAAATCAATTTGTGGCCGCACAGGCAGCTATAGTAGCCTCATTTTTACCAGGATTAATTCTTTCAGGATTCGTATTTGAAATTACAACAATGCCGACACCTATTAGATTATTTACTTACTTGATTCCTGCTCGATATTATGTAACCTCTTTGCATACGCTGTTCCTAACAGGAAACATTTGGTATCTTCTTATTGTTAGCATATTGCCCATGTTAGCATTTGGAATTACCTTAACCCTCATTACCATCACGAAATCTGTAAAGAGGTTAGACTAATATGTGGTGGCGCATTTGGATTTTAATTCAAAAAGAGTTCCTCGCTGTTCTAAGGGACAACAAAAGCAGGACAGTATTGTTTATTCCTCCTATTTTGCAGCTGATGATCTTCTCTTTTGCGGCAACTTTGGATGTGAAGAATGTCTCTATGGCGATATTGAATCGGGACAGTGGTGAGCAATCGACGGAATTGATTCAAAGATTTATTGGGGCTCCAACATTTCAAAAAATTACATTTTTGAGTGGTGTCGAGGACATAGCCCCCTATATTGATAATCAAAAAGGGGTGATGGTACTCTCGATTGATGAACAATTTTCTCGGAACTTAGATGCGTTAAAACAGGCAGATGTTCAGTTGATTCTGGATGGAAGAAAATCGAATACAGCACAAATTGTTGCCGGCTACACTTCAGTGATCATTGATCAATTTAACACAGATTTTTCCAGATTGCATGGTTATCCTTTACAGAGAACATCTACAATATCCAGATACTGGTTTAATCCCAATCTGATCTATCAATGGTTTAATGTTCCTAGTCTTTGCGGAGTTTTAACGATGTTGGTTGGCTTAACACTTACTTCTCTATCTGTTGCAAGAGAAAGGGAGTTAGGAACTTTCGATCAGCTTTTAGTATCTCCCATGCTTCCAGGCGAAATTGTCCTAGGTAAAATGATTCCAGCTCTAATTATTGGATTATTAGAGGGAACTATTATTGTAGTGGCGGCAATTTTCTTTTTTAAAATTCCGTTTACAGGGTCATTGTTTACCCTTTATTTTGGAATGCTGACATTTATATGGGCGATTTGTGGGGTAGGGTTATTTATTTCATCTCTGTGTCAAACACAGCAGCAGGCTATATTAGGAACTTTTATTTTTATGACACCTGCAGTGATGTTATCAGGATATGTTACACCTATTGAAAATATGCCTGAATGGCTGCAACCGATTACATACATCAATCCTTTAAGATATTTTTTGATTGTGGCTAAAGCGTCTTTTACAAAAGCGATGCCTTTCCATCTGGCCTTCAACAATATTTGGCCCATGATCATCATCGGGGCATTTACAACATTTACAGCTGAAAGATTTTTTCGCAAACGATTGCAGTAGTGTTATTTCTGTAATTTTATTGAATTGCATGCTATCCTATTCGGCATGATTAATTTAAATACATTATTTAGCTCAGCAGCAAAAGCTCCTGGACAGATTCAGCCCAGTAGTTGGCTGGTTTCATCGCTCTTGACGGGTCCAAAACCTCCTCGTACAGAAAGTTGTTCTAGGGATGCCCTTTTTTGGTTTCTGGTTGACAGGCAGATTATTGATATTAACGGGAATATTATCTGCGAAGTTCCTACCGAGCCTCCAGTGCTGAATGCAAGTCAGATGGAAAGACTCAAATCAACCCTTGAAAATCGCATACCTATCTATGATCGTAATGGCAATAAAGGTTTCGAAATCTCCTTCAATGAGATTATTGGCTACGTCAACGAATTTTACCACAATGCATCTAGGAAACCCGTATAGAGCTCGTAGGAGGCTGGGTCAATAAGAAGTAGCTTCTTTAGATCACTTCAAAATGCATGGATTTCTCAAAACTTCAACCCTCTCAGTCTTTTTTCAGGACTAAAGAGCTGGCTATTTATTTTACATAAGGGTGATGTAGCTTTCCAGCTGGACAGATTGAGAGAATGGCCATCGATGCATATACCGATCATTAGAAAACGGTTCCTACTGCCTTTATTGAAAGATTTTTTGACTGAAAATCTACAGTTTTTGAAAAAGAACAGACAAAGTTATATCAATTTAACAAAAACATGGCTTTCGGTCATTTGTGATGAAACATTTAAATTTTCCGATGCAGAAGTTCAGTTGCAACTTTTTGATTACTTCAATGATAAAATTTTCGATGATGAGTTTATTTGCGAACATTATAAATTTTTGGTTTTAGAGGCGCTTGAAAATTCTTCTGAACATGCTATTCACTTTGCTAAATTTATTTTCTTAAATGCAGTTAAAATCCATAAGATTGTTTTTCCATCCGAAGACCCTTCGACAAAAGCTATCTATACTAGGTTGGAACAACAATTGCTCACTTTAAGAAGTCCCGAAGATTTATCCTTATTAATGAACAATCTAAATAAAAATAGATAATCATTGTCCCGAATAGTCGATCTTTATATGCTCAATTTTTTTTAAAGGACTAAACCCATGTGTTCACCTTGTTCAAGCGGCAAATCCTGCATAGTGACCATCGATGGCTCTAGGCAGGATATTCTTCGAAAGCGTGCAGAAGCTGTCACAAATGTCTACGAATGCAGAGAGATTGTTGAAAAACTATTATTAACAGCTGAGCAACTTGGAGTTTTTGCAGGCCTTGCTGCGCCGCAAGTAGGATTTAGTAAGAGAGTATTTATTTTTAGTCCTAATAGAACGAAGGAAAATATTGAAGTTGTTATCAATCCTGAGATTGGTGCTTGTCTCGGGCGAGGAATAAAAAGATGGGAAGCATGCTTTTCAGTGATCTTTGGCAAACAGTATCGAGTTGCAAAAGTGACAAGATATGAGAGCATAAAAGTTTCTTATCTGAATAAAAAAGGCGACCGAGTTTCAAAAGTTCTCGATGGTTTTGCTGCCCAAGTATTTCAGCATGAATTTGACCATCTTGAGGGGATTGTAAACATCGAGAAAAAGGATGCGGTCGTTAAATCCTTCGCCAGCAAAGAAGAGTTTGATGCATTTATGGACAAAGTCCGTGAAAAGGATAGGCTTCGTTATCAAGCCAAAGCTAGCTTGTAGCACCGTTTCTTGCGCGAGGCGCCCTGGCTGTGCCATAGGGCACAGCACTCCAGGGCGCTACGCGCGAGCAATAGGTCTTAGATGGGCTCTAAGGGTGCTTTTGTTGCAGCCGCCTTTTTCTTGTCCCTGCAACAGAATGTCACTGTCCCTATTGTCAATACACCCGTTAGCACTCCGGTGACAATAAATGCTTTTTTCCCTGCAAGGGTATTGAACAACTTACCTGTCGCATCTGCATTCTTATTCAAAAATGCCGCAAGTAACAAAATTGTCGCAATACCGCATGCTGTTGCTAAAGCACCGGAAGCAATAGCCACCTTCTTGTTACGTGTTAAAGGCTCATTAGGTGTAAAAACTCTAACTAAACCCCCGAGATCTATTGGCCTTGCCATAAAAAACTCCTTAATTCCAATTAAAAAATTTGTTTAATATACTTTTTTGTTGAGTGCTATTATTTTTTTCTCCATTGCCACTTTTACTAGACAATAGAGGTATTAAACTTAATATTCCTTTTTCATCAAACATCTCTGGAAGTGGGGCAGCAAGTCGAAGTCGGTTGAAAAGTTCGGCGAAACCCTCTTTACCCTCATATTTCGCTTTAAATTGCTTTGGAGCGTAAATAGTTCCGTGTATGAAATTTGCGTCAACTATTATATCAGAAAATTGTTTACTTAGCAAGAGATTTGAAATCTCTTCTTGACTCAAGCCATAACTCCCTTTCCCATTTTGTTCTACATATCCTGATGTGTTGATCAAAATAACTTTCCTACGAAAATTTGTCTTTGGTTCCTCCAATAACCAAATTTTAATTTGAGAAGCCTCTGTATCGGACAATGCGAAGACCTTAAAGGTTTTGTCATTTTCCCAAAGGAACAATAGAAATTGACAAGGTTTAAGATACTTCTCTGCTAAAGGAATTCTTCCATCTGATGCGGTCCTTATCGCATTATTTGTATAGTATAATGTGGGTTCTAGAATGTCTGTTTTGAATAGAACTCGAGCAGCAAGACTTTCCTTTGAGAGAGCATGTAAAAAGTCATTGGAATAAGGATGAAAATTTCTGCTTAATGGGGCTTGCGGTACTGCTTCCAAATAGTCTTGAGAATTCTTATGCTCAATATTCAGAGCTTTTTGAACTTTAATACAGTGCATATAAGTAAATCCAGGAACCAATTTATCCGATCTTGAGGTAGTTTCCGGGATAAGTGCTGAAATGACCCCGATTAGGTTTTGGATAGGCTTGTAAATTTTTGATTTTTTCAAATCCTTCTGTTTGTAATTAAACATAGCATAGGTAGCTTCAGCATATTTCATAAGTTGCGTAGCTGTGGGAGTGCTTCGAATGGGTTGAATGAACTTTTGGAAGGCATCCTTATCGTCTGTTTGAATGTAACCTTTCTCATATGTCTTTGCGATTTCAATCTGTTTCGCAGAATCATTTACTGCAGCCTCCATTTCACTTTCCGCAATCGATTCAACATAGAAACTGATTTGTTGATAAGCACGCATAAGAATCTCAGGAGCAATATCAACCCCTTCACGACTGAATGACCATTTAATGATAGCAAGGGGAGAAATCTTCATTTTGGTATCAGATTCAATTCTATGTTGATTTGTAACGCACCAATCGATCATTTGACTGTCGAAAATGTCTCTTAAACGGGGAGGACCTTGCACAAGAAAGCCAAGATCAAGTTTATCGCCCGTAAGAACAAGCCCCCTTGCTCCTTTCGGATGTAAGACATTGGAGCCAGCTACATAGTCCCTTGAAACATAGACCATAACTTTATCTTTGACCCAGTCAATTTTATGTTGTTTGCAGAATGCAGGAATTTCACCTTCAATGGGAAGTGGATCAGCTTCAGGATTAATAACCATATAAGCCGCTGCTGGAAGTTGCTTATTGGCAATCCCAGGAAAAAACACACAGGCTTTATAATTTAAACCGTTTTGATTGCTAAACTGCATAAAAGTCCTAGCGATTTGCCGGTTGTCTTTGCTGGATAATGCAGCTCCAACATCTAAAATCGTTCTTAAATCATTAAATAGATTAGGACATCCCTGATAAAGTTGTGTAAATAGGGGAGTTGGATCGGTATCTGTTACAATATGCATACGACTGTTAACAGGTTCCAACAGCCGCTGAATGATTCTAAACAAAAAACCATGGTCTTTTTTGACTGTTTTGATGTTTTCGTGGGTGGGGTCGATGGGATAAAGTTCAGGTAAGCTAGTATAGGCAGAGAACAGAATATTCTTCTTATAACTGTTTAGTAGGTGACAAGGTGTTACAACTAGATATTGTTTTGGCACCAAAATTTGTTTTAAGACAACGTTATCCAGATACCAAAAAATGGCTTCAGGATTTTTCTTAAGAGCAGTCGTCCAGGGGTGATGTTCAGTGAGTTCATCCATGTTAAATGCGATGGGATTTGCTTCAGAATTAATCCATTTATTCCATTGAGAAAATACTTCTGAAGATTCTAAAGGTATCCCATGATGAAGGTCTTGAAGGATTTTGGATTTAACTTCAGTTATGAGTTTTTTGACCTGATCGAATTCTAGACCTCGTTGTAAATGACCTTGGATGGTCACTCCGGTAGATAGATAAGCATCGTCAAATTGTGCTTCTGTTGGGCTTTTGCACATGAGAGGTACATCAAAATCTTCCCCCTCAACGGTGGAACGCTTATGATCATCGCCTAGCTTCAAGGATCCCAATAAAGGTAAATAGGAAGTTAAAAATTCTTTAAGTAATGCATGCCCATTGGCAGCAACTTTATCTACTGCATAGAGATCTAGAATATATTTTGGAGGTTCAGCTTTTGGATCTAGCCAGAAATTCAAAACCTCTTTTTCATTGCCGGAAGGAATTTTGAGCCATGCTTCACTCAAAAAAGGCTTTGCAATCTCTTCTCGATTTAGGGGTAGGGTTCCTAAAAAGTTTCCTACATCATGATCTAGAGCAATTTCGTAAATTCGTTTATATATTGAAAGGATAAGATTTCGTTCGCTTATATCAATGGGTTCTGAAACTCCAAATGCGACTTTTGCTTGAGATCGAGGTGAGAGTGTAATCCTGGATTCATCCCAAAGCGCACACCCTTTATTTTTTAGCTCATTCACAATAAAGCTGAGATACTCCACCGACTTCACATCACCTCTTGTTCTGGCAAGCTTTAAATGGAGTAACAGTGCGTACTGATTTTTGGGGCTGATTGAAAGGTGAATTTTGTCTCTCTCTACCTTATCCATATGGATGTAATAAGAATACAATTCTTCATAACTATAGCTTTCAGTTAGATTTAAACTTAGCAAACTCACTCTATGCAAAAAGCCCAACATCATATTTTCACGCTGCTTTTCGCTATCTAAGGGGAGTAATGCAGGCGGAGAGACTCCCACAGTAATGTGTCCTTTATATTGCTCACGAGCTAATAGGATCGATTTTATAAAAGTGGATTTTCCACCTCCAGCGCCGAACTCAAATAGGATAGAAGAACACTTATCCTTATCGAGCGGAGAAGAGAAAACCCAATCAAGGATATCGGACTGTTCTGCGCGTGGAAGTTGTTTAAAATTTGAAAACATCACAACTACTTCAGTTTCATGAATAAGATCAATTTTGCAGTTCCAATTCAATAGAGGTGCTACAGTCTTAACAAAATCCTCTTCCTTTACTTCACCATTCTTTAAATCTTCGATGGCTGATTCGATTTTGTTTGTTAAGATCGATAGAAATAGATATTTCACAGATAAAATCAGGAGTTTTTTGGCTTCATCTACACTGATGGCGCTATTTTCTCTAATAATCTTTCTTAGATCTCTAGACTTAAGAGCTTCTATAAAGGTGTTTGAAAGGGTAGACTCAAAATCTTGGTTGGAAGTTCTCTTCAATCCTAATAGAGTATCGCTGTGTAGTTGTTCCCTAGATATTTTCCCAATTCGATCAGAGTAAAATTGATTAGATCTGCTTTTTAAAACTTGAAAGTCATTCTGGAGCTCTAATTTTGTTAGATTTATCCAATCATGTAGGTCAACTAGGAAATCATTGAATTGACCATTTTCTTTTAGGCCAAAAGTATATTTTGGATGTTTCTCAAGTTTCTTCCTACCTTTTTCTAGCTTAGAATAAAAATACTGTTCCATAGCAGTTTCAGCTTTAAGTTCTGCTGGTAAGGGCTTATAAACAACTTTCTCAGATTTTATATGCTTTTCAAATAACGAGAGAGCTGGACCCTTTTTAAGTTTTAACAGTATGGAAAGATCTGACTCAGCGAATATCCATGGAATTTCTGGAGGCGGCTTAGGAAGATTAATGGACATGGTAAAATTGAAATTTCCATGCAGATAAGGAAAATAAGATGCGGTAGCACTAAGGAATGAAGATACTGCTTTAGTAATCATTCCTTGTGATTGTTTAGCTTTTTGGATGATTAGTTTAAACACCTCATTTAATTGTTTCTTATCTGTGCAGGACTTAAAAGAGAAGCCTACAAATAAATCTGTGTAAGTGCGTATAAAAAATAATATTGCAATAGTTTGTTTGTAAATTAACGAATCTTCTTTAGATCTGGATAAATTAAACAACAAGAGATCTGCAGAATGCGTTTTAATCCCTTTAGCAGAAATTATTAAATCATAAATATAGCTGAAGTGCTTATTGAAATCCTCTAAAGTAAATCTAACTTTCCCTTTTGGTATTTCTGTTTGAGGATATTTAAGATGAATATCAAAAAGCATTGTATCATCGAAGTAAGTATATTTTGTTTTAAGAGTATCCAGAGGATAGGTCATGTAAATGGGAGGAACTGATAATGTTGTTGTTTGCTCTGGATTTTTTAAAAGGAAATACCTGTTTTCAAGAAACAAATTCCATTCTTGTTTTTCTTTAAAATGATTTCTTAGATTATTGACAAGACGTTGTTCTAAATCTCTTGACAGCCTAAGCTCTATTGGCACACTGTTTAGGCTATAGTTACTTAAAAAACTCACATAGGATTTGTAACACTTAAGAATAAAACCAAATAATGCCTCTTTTCTTTTATTTTCAATAGAGTCCTTAGAGGATAGAGTTCTTGGAAGATTCATGTTATCGAACAGTTTCAGTGCTAAACGTAATGCAAAGGAGATCCCTTCAGGCGAGTGGTCTTTAAAATCCTTTGCCAAACGGTCAATGATATTCAGTTCCTTAGTATAACTTTGTAAGGATGACAAATGGGGTAATATCCGAAATCCCATTTTATAATTTTTTGACATAAGGTATTTATACGCTAAATACCAGTTTGCACTTGAACTAGGGTTATATAGGGAATTATCAGTAGGATCCACTTGATATTGAATTGCTTTATATCCATATGATCCTTCTAATGGTTTGGAAAAGCCGATATCATCTTTCATTAATAAGTATGAACCATGAAATCTTGATTTCAAAATTACATGGTCCTTAAAGGATTTAAAATCTTGAAAATAACTTCCAACACAAAGATGAAAGTTTGAGTCTTCGGACCATTTGAAGATTGTTACGCCATTTATCGTTTCACAATTAAATTCCAATGCAAGTTCTGGAATAATGAGCTTGTGAGGCTCTCCTGAATATTTTTCGAGCCAAATTTGATACTCGGAACCTAGATTGAGAGCTTTTTTACCTTCGTCTGTTAGCTTACACCATTGATAGGGCAGAACATTACCCTCTCTATCCGTTTTAAAGATTTCATATTTACCATTTGTAATAGGTAAATAAGCAATTAATTCATCTCTTTCCATCCTGCTTGAAATATAAATATGTGGAGTGACACCCTCCTCAACACAGATCCATGCGCCGGCATACTTTCTGAAGTTTCTCAGAAAGTTAATAAACTCAAGCAAGATTTTTTCATTTTCAGTAGGGAACCAAGATAGAGCAACTAGTTTGTATTTTAGAAAACCGTGGGGTGATTTGAATTTTCTAAATATTGCTTCGCCCGCTCCGACTTCTTTATAAAACTCTAGATTGCCGTCTCCACTTTTCCAGTAAGTTTTAGTTACCCATCTTCCTATCGTTAAATTCAAGTTATGATGATCACCTAATAAATGGGCATTTGATTTGCAATTCAGTGGAAGTCCATCGATATCGGTAATAGATAGAGTCTCTATGTTTACCAATAAGTTATTTGCTTTTATAATTTTACCTGGTTGGTGCCAACTTATGCTTTGAACTTTTTGACCTGTCCATTTTTCTGCATAGTCTCTGATTTCAGGCAATTGGAGATTCATTTTCTCAATTTCACTCAACCATTGAGGAAGCAATTTTACCATAGCTCTTTGAATATCCACGAAAATATGAGAATAAGAAGAATCTTGAGTAGAACTCCAATTGAGGGCTGCAGTCACCCATTCAAGCCATTCATGTGTATTTTGAGGGGTTTTTAGAGAATATAATAAAATAAGGAGTATGAATTGGTCCTTACTTTCATTTTTGAATTCATAGGCAAAGCTTCTCAAGAAATTGAAATAGGAGTCTTCCTCAGGAAATTTTGTTCCGATTAAGGTCTCAATTTGGATGAACAAATAAATCAATTCTGTATTATTCTTGGAAATGATTTTTTGACGATGAAACAAAAGCAAATCTCTAGCTAACAATCTCACTTCATTTATAAGGCTAGGATTGTCTTTTAGACATTGCATTAAATAATCTTCTCTAAAAAATATGACGGTAAATATCCTAATCCAATCATCCTTGACATAACTTTCTGAAAATACAGTATCGAAGTTTTTTCGTAGGAAATGAATCCCTTTACTGATTTGTAAATTCGGTTGTTGAAAAATTCTTAAAATCCCTCTGTATTGGTTAAGTGTTTTATCGGGAGAGCTGTTTGACAAAATGCAATGAACTTCGTTTTCACTTTTATGGGTAAAAAATTCGTTTTTTCCTCTTAAAACATGCCTCATTAACTTAGGAATTTTTTCATATCTTACGGTGATACCTGGAGTTTTTACACAGGCGTTACCTGAAGCTTGAAATAGAACATCACTTTCAGATTCCAATTTTAAAGTCGTTGAACTTTTATAAAACAAAAAACTATAGGAAATAAAAGAGAGATCTCTCAAGTAATGGAATTCTCTTGGTAAATATTTAAAGTTTTTATCCATCCAGAGTAATTGAAAAATAGGGGTTCCGCTCCGACGACTGTCTTCCGCAGCCAGATCATAGAATTGCTTTAAATAGTTCAAGGGATGAAAAGCATGATTTTTTTGAAATTTAAATTCTGGATTTTTTAGTGCATCATCCAGGTCAATTTTTACATCAAAATGAAATAGAGTGTTCTCATTTTCTCTTTTAATCTGGTCGGAATAAGCTTTAATCAGTTGTGCTCTTCTGTACTGTTCAGGATGGAAAAACAGATCAGGGAATTTCGAAGAATGTTCCAATACCCAAACAGGGGAGTAATAACCATCTAGCTTTACTTCAGGTAGTTTTCTACACAGAAAGTCACAAAGAAGGTAAGCAGAGTAGATTGTATAATACTCTGTATAACAAGAATTTGATTACAAAATATCCAAATCTTTTTGAGAGCCATTCAGCCAAGGTGACTATGCTCCAAAAGATATTGAATCGCCTTCGACAAAATGTGAAAGAATATGAATCCAATTATGAAGCTTGTTGGTACATCGGAATAGCTCAAGAGTACTTTAGTTTATTTACTCATGAATGTACCTTAGATTATGTAGACCATGCAGCCGATTGTTTTTGCTCCTACTTGGATCAGATGAATTATTTATCTCATCCTTTGACAAATACTGTTCAAAGTTCATTAACAGATCTTTTTCCAAAGATCGTCACAGATTTAAAAAAGCGGAAACAACCCACTCAAATACTAAAAGCCTACTCTCTCTGGAATCTGCGAAAAATTCAGATACCCCCTGACAAGGTAGCAAGAATTTGTTTACTATTTGCATACTCTCAAAAAGGAAAAGAGCTTTCAAAACAAGATATTGAACATGTTTGTCTTTTGCTAGAGGATTTGGCCAAGGAAACTGCAGAGAGCTTTACAGAAGAAGAAGCAACTATAGCGCAAAACTTGATCCACCACTTGAAAGATCCAAATGTGACTAAATCTCTTTTCATTTTGATTAGTAAGAGGACAAAAGACTCAAAAGCAATACTTGAATTTATGTTGCGATTTGTTCAGAAACTTTTTAGAGACAATAGATCAGTAGATGCATTGTCGATATACGAATTACCAGAATTCGAATCAAAAAGGGGAGAGCTCTCTCAGCAAATATTTCCTTTGTATGTGCATCCCAAAGCGTCGGAGGAAGATCTGCTCAAAGGATTCA
Organism: Parachlamydiaceae bacterium; assembly: GCA_039806825.1. Lineage (GTDB taxonomy): Bacteria > Chlamydiota > Chlamydiia > Chlamydiales > Parachlamydiaceae > JBDHQB01. The sequence continues at coordinate 28,426 of JBDHQB010000021.1, forward strand.
ATCTTTTAAAGACTTACCCAAATCATCCAACGAATCATTGGGTTCTTCTCTTGGGATTTGTTTCAAGAAAAGGATCAGGTAATACTCTTGAAATGGTTTGGAAAGAATATAATGCAACAGTCGATGTTAAACTTCAACCTGCTGAAAGAGGTCAATGCTGGCTCTATTTTCTTAGAGGTATGAAGACAGTAGTATCTCCTTTAATGCAGCAAACAATCCTAGCACAAGATGTGATTGAAGCAGTTTATAAAGTACCGGGTGCTTCTTCACATGCAAAAGATGCTATGATAGCTTATTTAGAAGCTGCAACAAACTATGCTCGAAATGCTGCCAATGAAAGTTTGGGTAAAAGAGCGATTATCCTTAAGTTAATAGATAAAATTCTTTCATTTAGAACTAATTTCTTAAAACGTAAAGATCTTACTCCAAAAGATAAAGAAGTAATTTGTGACATTGTCTTAGATCTAAATGAAACCAAAGCAAAACTTGATGATCGCATAGATCAAGCAACACGGCTAGAAGTCATTGTTGATGTTATCCCTCTATTGAATCCGCTCCAATTAACCCCTAGCTTTATTAAATACGTACAAACGCATCTTCAGTGCCCGAAAAATCCTCCCAAAATCTTACTTTCAAAAGCTTCAGAGGCTATTAAAGCGTTAACACATTCCTCGGCTAATGAAGAAATTTTTAATACGATTTTGAATTTTTGCTTATCCAGTGAAGATGTTCAGTTAGTAAAGCAAGTTTCAGAAATAGTTATAGTGCACTTAGAAAAAAATTTCGATTTGGTTAGGAAAAAATCATTAGCGGTAAAATCATTGGCTTTCAGACTGTTAAATCATATGACTGATAAAGAAAGTAAGATTATCACTGAAGTGGAAACTGTACTTACGATTTATTTTCACTTCTTGATAAAGAAAGAACTTTTGACGAACGCAGAGGATCAAAAATTTATCGAACTGTGGATTCAAATTAAATTAAATCACCTTTTGATTGAAGAAATCAGGACAGAATTCACAGTTCCTCAAGATGTTCTCTTAACTATTTTAGAAAATACACTTCTTCTACTAAATAATAGATCTTGGTCTCCTACAATATTTAAGCAGCTAGAAGAATTTTACATAATGTGTGTCAAAAAGAAAGCGTTTAGGATTCTATTCTTTACCTTTGCATTGGCAGAATTTTATTCCTTCCACAACAGGGGTTCAAAATATGAGCAATTTGGGAAGTTCTTAATACCTCAAGACGCAGTCTACCAAGATGCAACACTGGAGAGAAATCCGGAACTTAAAAAGAAATATCCAAAAGCCATGTGCCCTGCAACCAATTTTCAAGCGGATAAGAGCAATGAGTATTGCGAGAAACTTACTGAATATAAAATCAGATACATTGAAATGTTTTACAGATTTTTTAACACAGAAACTGATGTTTATTCAAAGGCAGCAATCCTTGACCTTTTAAGCGAACAGTTTTCAGTCATTGCCCATGTTTTTCATGGACTCAATGCAAAATCAAAAGAAAAAGTTTTAAAATGTGTAGATGAGTATGTCTATCTGGTCAGTCATGAATCTGAATTATTTGTCCCGCATGCTCACATTATTACACATAGGACCACCCATCACATATACATGAACATGGCAGTTCTTCTGAGCGATCTTATAGGAATTGGAGCTTATAATCATTGTCCTCAAAAAATGACGGAGTATTTCGTTTACACAGGTTTTCCACATATTATTAAGGAAAGATTTCGAAATTTTAATTTCGATGATAAGGAAATTGTGCTAGGCATCGAAACCCTGTTTAAAAGATTTGATAAAGATATAGATTTCCAAGCACGCTTATTACAAGAGATTCCAGGAAGTGTATATTTGAAAGACCATCGATTGATGTTACCTGTACTTATTAAATTTTTTGAACGCTTTCCTAATTTTTACACCCATCATCAATATGAATATGAAATGATTATGGCAGCATGGATAAAAGTTATAACCCTAGAAATCTTCCAAAAAACGGTTTCCAATCAACATATGGAATTTATGCAATTTTTACGGTCAAATGTATTTAACATTGAGGCGGTAACTTTTAATATAAGATATTTATTAAAATATATTATGGAACAGCCTATAAGGGAAAGAAAAAAGTATTTTGATGAAATAGTTGGTGCGTGTAACTTTCTCCGCCTATGAGCCTAAAAGAATTAACAGATCAAATTTATCAAGAACTTGAGCTTGTTCAAAAACCTGCACTTCCATGGATAATTCCAAACAAAAATCTTCCCAGAACAGACTATGATGTGGTAGTGATCGGCGGAGGTATGGCCGGCTCAGCCGCGACCCTTGCTTTAATTCTCGAAGGAATTACAAATATCAAGGCTTTTGACGAAGGTCTTAGAGGGTGTGAAGGCCCATGGATTACCTACGCCAGGATGAAAACTTTACGATCAGGTAAAAGCTTGATGGGCCCAGCTCTAAATATACCTGCACTTACTTTTCAAGCTTGGTTTAAAGCTCAATTTGGCGAAAAAGCTTGGGATGAACTCTACAAAATACCGACAGCGCAATGGATGGATTACCTTTGTTGGTTTCGGGATGTTCTCGATCTGCCCATAGAAAACTATACGAAAGTCATCTCAATTGAACATGAAAAGGGAATCATAAAACTCATAACAGAAAATAGCGGGCAACGCCGAACCATACTTGCAAGAAAGGTTGTCATCGCAACAGGACGAGGTGGCTTTGGGGGTTTGGACTACCCTGAGTTTGTTAAAAACCTACCTAAAGATGTTTACGCCCATACTGGCGAAGCAATAGACTTTCAACAGCTAAAGGGAAAAAGTGTAGCAGTGCTAGGGACGGGTGCATCAGCATTTGATGCAGCTGCAGAAGCTTTAGAAACAGGCGCAGGAAATGTGACTCTGCTAACGCGCAGAAAGCATATCTCCAATGTCAATAAGTTTGCATCTACAACGTACCCAGGATTCGCCATAGGATTTAATAAGCTTCCTGATCAAGCCAAAATTAAAATGATCGACCTTGGTATGAGCGATGGAGCTGTTCCACCCTTTGAATCCCTTATGCGTATTGAGAAATTTCCCAATGTACAAGTCCTAGAGCATTTTGAGATTGATCATGTCGATGCTAAAGCAAATGGAAAGGGAATTGAAGTGACCTCTAATTTGGGAGTATTTCATTTTGATTTTCTAATTTTGGGAACTGGTTTTTTTGTGGATGGCAGCAAGCAGAGTGAATTGAATGAGATCTATCCTAAAATCAAGTTGTGGAAGGACCAAGTGGAAGATATTAGTCCAAAGGAATTTGGTTTATATCCTTATCTTGGAGAGCATTTTCAATTTCAGGAAAAGAATGTGGGCGATGCTCCATATTTGAAGCACATCTATTGTTACAACTTTGCTGCGACATTAAGTCAGGGGCTATTAAGCGGCGACATTCCCAACATAAGTACGGGTGCAGACCGTCTTGCAAAAGGAATAGTTTCCGACTTTTTCACAGAGGATTGGGAATTGTACTACCGGCAGCTTCAAGACTATAGCACTCGCGAATTCGTCGAAGAAGACTACTCCTACATTAAAAGTAAGTAAAGTTTGTGAGTGGGTTAAGTTTGTGTAGAATTTTTACACAGAGGTGGGTGGAAGTTTGTCTGAGCGTTAAGTTTGTGTAGAATTTTAACGCAAAGGCGCAAAGATGCAAAGGTAGGGAGAGGTTTGTTGTGAGTTAAGTTTGTGAGGAGTTTTTACGCAGAGGCGCAGAGAACGCAGAGGATCGCAGAGGTAGGTAGTGGTTTGTAGTGCTTAGAACTGTTAGCTTTTGCGAGTACCATTAGCTCTGCCGAGGAACGGGCAGAGCTAAAGGTACTCGCAAAAGCTAACGGTGCTACTGAACATTCGAGGAACGAATGTTCAATGGTTTCTTTTTTTTAAAGCAAACCTTGAGTTTTTCTAAATCTAATGATGCTTTTTAGGAAAGAGGGTGGGAGATTCTCTGCGGTCTTGATGTTCTAAAAATCGAGACGATAAATCTACAAGAATCTTGCAAACAAGGCTCCAACGAAAAAGGAAGCCATTGGACATTCGTTCCTCGAATGTTCAAGTAGCACCGTTCGCGCTGCCGTGTACTGTTGGCTTTGCCGTTCCTCGGCATTGCGAACAGTACTCGGCAGCGCGAACAGTTCTAAGCACTACAAGTCACTACCTACCTCTGCGAATCTCTGCGTCTCCGCGCCTCTGCGTAAAAACCTCCTCACAAACTTAACGTCCTCACAAACCACTACTCACCCCTGTGTATCTCTGTGTTCTCTGTGTAAAAATTCTACACAAACTTAACCCATTCACAAACCTCTCCCTACCTTTGCGTCTTTGCGCCTTTGCGTTAAAATTCTACACAAACTTAACCCACTCACAAACCTCAAATCACCTCACAAACTTCAACCATCTCTGCGATTCTCTACAACTCTGCGTAAATATTCTGCACAAACTTATCATCCTACAAAACCTTGAAATATAGCTTTAGCTTAAATTCGTAGTTACAATAATTTTCAAGAATCACGTACAATGCAAATGCTTTTTATTTAGAATAACTTATGGAACCGCTTTCAGCTTCTCCACTCAATCCTGTTGCGACCACTCCCGTACTTCCTCATGACCCAGTTCCAAAAACTCCTCCAACAACAAATGATAATAAATTAAACCCTTTTTCAAATTTCAATAACCCTTTCGATAGATTACTGTGTTTGCTTTTTGAAAAAGATAAAATAAACAGTAAAGGATATCTGCAATCCAACCTTCAACTCCCTAATCTCCCTGACCTTCCAAACCACCTATTAACAAAAATACAAACACTTCTTGATAAAGAAATTGAAGGAATCTCACCTATCTTTACCATCCGAGATCTGTTCACCTATTTTTATAAAAGAGGCGCCAAAATTGAACTCGTTGGAAGCTCCCTTCAACAATTCCTAGGATCAAATTGGTTTTATGAAGCCGTTAAAAGACTTGCAGGAGAAGATCTAGAAAACATCTATTCCCAACAGAATCTTGCCTTTATTGATGAACAAAAAAACGACATCGATTTCAGAATTACCTTTAAAGATTCATTTGATCCTGTTGATGAAGCTGAAAAATTTATCCAATTCCTTGTAGAACGACAATATCCGGAAAGAGATAAAGACCCTGAGTTAATAGATGCCTTCCGCTCCAAGTTGAAAGGTCCCTTTGAAGAATTTAATCCATCAATCCTGATTCACAATAACGAATTAATTAACAATGGGCACCTCATAAACTTAAAAACCAAAGATTATAAAATTGACCTCTTTTTGGTCACAGTTTTAAAAGTACCAAACATTATCCAAGCTCAAGACCTTACTTTCGACTTTACTTCGATTTTTTCTGATAAAGCAGAGAAACAGTTAGAACTCAAAGGAGAAAATTCAGCCGGTTGGCAATGCATCACGGACACCGCGACAAAAGTTGTCCATTTCACACGCTTCAATACAACGGCCTGGAAAAAGGGGGTCGTCAAATTCGATTCTGGATTTCGAACTTTAGAATCAATTCCCGTAGAAATGGTGGAAAGTCTACAAAGGTATTGTGTTCACAAAAATGGAATTTTTGAAGGAATTTCAAAACTTTTACCTTCAATTTTTAAAAAATCTGCCGAGAGCCAATCGCCTTCTATCGTCACGTTGACCTTCAATATTGGTTTTTATCTTTATATAGTCGGGTTTCCCAGTCCTGAGATTCAAAAAATAATCGATGGACTTTCTAAGTTATTTCCAAAAAATTTATCTGAGGATACCGCTGCGCTGGGTAAAGGCTTACAAACCCTAACCTTTGTGGATCTGATTTTTTTTATTCAATTGAAATTCTTGAATACATCTCAATTAATCTCCCATTTAGGTATGACCTGCACTAAAATCAATTTTAATAATCATTGCATCTACATTCCTCTCAAATTTGAAACCCATAGAATTTTGCAATTGGAGAAAACTGAGCTCTCTTGCCTTGATAAACTTTCAGATAGCGAGTTTGAACCTAAGGAATTTACTCATCCAACATTCTTAGAAGCAATCGAACAATTGTTAAATAGCTCAAATCCTTCATTGAGGCATATAGGAATTAGATTGCACCTATCCAATACTCTTAAGGCGCCATCACAACAAGCATGGGAAACATTCTTTTTCAAAATTCATGAATTCAAATTATCAAATAATGAAATAGAAGCGTTAGTACCTGCTATGGCGGCTTTCTTTAATTTAGCTGACATAGAGAAGCTAAGAAGTCTATGGGGAAAATGTTCGAAAGAGGAGTGGATTCTCAGATTAGTGAGTCTAAAATCAAAGCAATTGGAGGAAATAGCATTTAAGATTTGGAAAAAATATCCCTCTGTCAAAGATGTGAGACAGTTTTACACTAGCTTAATTGCTGAGAATCCTCTATTTGCATTACAAGCACTTTGCGAGGTAAATGAGAACGATGTTCCCTTTAAAGAGAAACTGTATTTAGGGGACCAACTTCTAGAAGTTGCAAAAAACAGCTTAGATCAAAGCAAAATCGCTATTGCTTCGCGTATATTAATTGAGGGAACAAAATCCAGATTTGTCCATGCTACTCCATCGGTTTGGATCAAATACTTTGAACACTTGATAGAATCCTCCAAAACCACAGCTAAACACCTGTGCAATACCTATGTATTGGCGAATCAATTCATACATTTTAAAAAGGAACATTTCAGAAAACAGACCACTTTATTAGTGAACATTGTTGAAAAATTATATTCATCTGATGAAGTCGATCATCAACAACTTGGTCACACACTTTTTACATTCCTTCAAGAAAAATATCAGGATGCCCTGAGTTCAAGGATCAAGACATTACAACAAAAATATCAAGAAGCTGTTGCAGATCAAGAAGCCAAACAAGGGAGAATTGCTAGTAAGATCAAAATTATAGAAGGGGGAACATCTCCTCACATTAAAAATTTGGTTATTGAAGTTTGGAATGATTTATGCAAAAAATGTCCCCTTAGAAGCATGCAGAAGACCAATATCATTTTAGCAAAAAATTTAATCAATCGGATTAAGATTTACTTTCAAAATGATGAAGATCAATTCTCAAAACTTATCCTCATGTTGATAGATATTGTTTTATCTATGGATGGGGATGACATCATTCCTGTTGCACACTCTGTTTTGGAATCAGCTTTATATTTTTTCAATGAAGTTCCAAATGAATCTACTTCTATAAGCATTTTATACCCTTGTATTAAGCTTTTGATCAAATATTCTGACTCACAAGGACCTGAGAGCCTCAAAAATGTTCTAACTAAAGTTCAATCGAAGGCCTTCCAACTTTTAACTTTTCATAAAGATTATAAAACTCTAATCGAACTCGTTTATGAATATGTAAAAATGTTGATTGATGTTGATGCTGAGTTTTTATTTGATCCAGTGCTAACGCAAGCTACCCAACTTCATAAAAATGATATTGTTCGTCATTCGGTTTACGAGCTTCTTTTGGCTTTCGGTACTAAGCGAGTTTGTGAGGGCCGTCATTCCATTGCTCCGGCTCTCCAATTGCAAACGATTCCAGGAATAGTGACGAGTCTATTCCAAAAAAAGAAAGGGCAATTAGCCTTATGCTGGATTAAGCACTATATGAGTTTACTTAAAGTTCATCCAACAAACAATTACCGTGTAATACTTGAATGGGCAAAACGACTGCATAACGAGTTTGAGCATGACTCTGTAGCCCTGTTTGAATTTATCGAGGAAAAATACTTTGAATCCAGTGATGAGCTCCAAGCTGTTTTTGAAGATTACCCAGCAGGTTGGGTTGAAAGCAATGTCAAACTGTGTGGGAGAGTCATTGTTAGAAATCTCCCTATCGAAAAAAATTCACCACTCTATGCCAAAATTGAACTGTTTGTCACTTGTTTTCTAAAAGACAAAAAGGATATGCCTCTTTCACTTAAAATCATTAAAGAACAGCCAATAACAAATCCTGAAATTATTTCAAGAGTACTCCAGAAAGGGAATGATTGTCCAAATGATACCCAAGAGGAAATTTGGAATCTATTTCTTCAAAGATTTAAAGATGTATGTCCAAAAACAGATTCAATGGTGACAATAGCCAAACCTTGGACTTCTGCCTGGTCTTATCATTTACCTCTCGTGACTAAAATTTATGATAGAAAGAGAAGCGAATTTATGTATCACAGTGCGTTAGCTCAATTAGTCTTATTTACAAGTAAGCTGTATACCTTTGAGCTAGACTTGGATGATAAAGTTTTTCGGAATATTCTTTCATTTCTTAATTTTTTTGCTGAGATGCAGGGAGACCTTCCACGGCACCTGATTGATAGATTGTTTATTGCGAGAAGAAAATTAGAGATATTTAACGAAAAAAAACAGGTCCAAGCATTGCAACAGTTTGATATGGCGTTTTTGAAAAAGGTCTTTGTCTTGTCCGACGGGGTCATTTTTCATAATGGAGTCTACATGCTTATAAAATTATTTGAAAATTTTGTGGAAGCTAGCAAAGATTTTGATCAAAAAAGAATAGACCTTGTTACTCTCGCAATTGCAAAGTCACAAGCATTCTTCCATACTTCCTTTGACAAGACTTCTACTACTGCATGCATAATGCTATTAAAATTATTAGATAAAATTAAACCGATGATGCTTCTCCACCCTCTTAATCCAGAGCTTGTTAAAGTCTTGCACAGCCATAAAGCTTTTCAAATTGAATCCCCGATAATTCCTTATTTTGAGTGGTCTTATCAAGAACGGGAGGATTTAAAAGTATTCAACCGGGTTCCCGTTCACACTAAACAAAGTGATCTCCCATTTTTTGTTAAACATTTAGGTTTTATAAGAACTTTAATGATGCTATTAGTTATGTGTTCAGCTTATGTATATTTCTGTGCTAAAGCATCCAAAAAATGATTATTGAAGGGGGACGATCATATGGGAAAAGGTTCTTTGGCTGTAGCTGCCTTGGGGGCAACATTCTCTGCAGTGGGATTAGCATACTTCCAACATTTAAAAAATGAAGCAGATAAAACAATAAGGTTGAATAAGCTAGATGTTAAAGCTCATTTCGATTGGTCTCAATACTTAATAAATGTAGATGTCGGAGCTCCTTATGGAATAGTCTCTGATGGATTTCAAGTGGTTAGGCCAGGGGGAGTTTTAACTTTTAATGCAACGGGACAGTCTTCCTTCCATCCTAATCAAAGTGAAAATCTTAGTCCTATTACAAGATTTTTATATGTCTGCACAAAAGTTACTCGATTGTTTAAGAAGGAATGTGAATGCATCAGAATTTTGGAAGAATCTGCCAAAAGGTGGGAACGAGAAGAAAGAGAGAAATGTGATTATGGGCATGTCAGTCAACTCAAGAATAAGCCGAAGGAACCCGTGGAAGATCATGCACAATATATGGTTGAAGCGATGGCTGTGGCACATGCCTATGGAATGTATATGCCACCCCTTTATGAATTTGGTCCTCAATATTCGAGTATTGGAGTCTCAGGAAATGGCGGAATGGGAATAAGATATGATCGTGGTACTCCGAGGGATATTGTCACCCCGTGGGGAGCTCTAGCTTCTCGGGTAAATCCGGAATCCGCAGATGAAGCCCTTAAAAAGGAGCTTGTCAAAGAGCAAAGTGATCAATCCCATAGTTTCCTCACAGTGACGAAAGGATTATTTGGAAGGGAAATGAAAGAAATAGTTCTGGATAGAGAATACAGGTCACTTGAGTGGCAAGAAATGAGAAATTCAGTCCTCTCAAAGCTCAACGAAAAATTAAAAGAAAAATTTAAAGGCCCCGATAAAGCAAAATTTAGAGGCCCAGATAAGGTATAGGGGCAGGCCCCATCCCGGCACAATTTGCGGCAGCTTTCCACCCGAAGCAAGTAAGAGGTAGCCATTTCCGCAGGCGCTATTTATGTAGCGCCTGCGGAAAAGCTATGGCGCTATTTATGTGACACCTGCGGAAAGGGAAAAGCTACAGCGCTATCTATGTCACGCCTGCGGAAGGCTTCTCTTTATTTGCTTTGTCCTTAGGTGCTCAGATGTCTAGTTTTTCTTGAATCTTATGTTCCAATGAGTTATAAATGTAGTGTGATTTTATAATTTTAATGGGTAAATTGCACTATTCGGAGAAGATATGCCTATAAGCGTATTTAACTTATTTTCCATAGGTATTGGCCCTTCTAGCTCACACACAGTGGGTCCCATGCGTGCTGCCCGCCAGTTTGTTATCAATATCGACAAAGAGGGTATTCTCCCACAAGTTCATAGAATCAAAATAGATCTTTATGGCTCTCTTGCCCTTACTGGAAAGGGCCATGCTACAGACCTTGCCGTCCTCCTTGGTGCAGAAGG
>JBDHQB010000022.1:0-38157 GCA_039806825.1 Parachlamydiaceae bacterium
TAGAACTGAGATACGCTTGAACTTACTCAGACAATTCATATGAAAATTTGGGGCGAAGTGAAACTTCTTTCGCCCTCGAGGAGTTTACACCCTTAGCGTTAATATTACTATTATTTACATTGTAAACTTTAAGATCTAACATTGAAGTGCCTTATATAATATAGTAAATTATTATACTAAATGACATAATTAAATTGCAATAATTATTTTACAAAAGATACCAAATTATAGATTGACATCTTAACAATTCGTTTATTCTATTTCCTAAAAGTTTAATTTGCAAGGTATTATGGTAGCCCCTTCAAAAAATACCGGTTATGCCCTTTTTGCCCTTCAGGTCAGGATGGGTGCATTGCTCTCTTGGAAAACCCCTTTCCGTTCCTCTGGTTCCGTGCTACTAGGTACCTAAAAAGAGCAGGACTAGAAATACAATAAATTCTAAATGTCCTCTTCCTAAAAAAATATAAAGTCGGGATGATAGTAGGATGCATAGAAATCAAGTCCCACTCGCTGAAAAACTTAGGCCTTCCAAGCTGTCCGATGTGATCGGGCAGGACCACATTGCTGGACCCCATGGATTTTTGCCCCATCTCATTGAGAAAAAGACCCCTTTATCCATTGTTTTGTGGGGGCCTCCAGGATGCGGAAAGACGTCGATTGCAAGGTTGTATGCCAAAGCCTTTGATCTTAAGTTCGTTGCGATGAGCTCTGTCTGGGATGGAGTCGCTGAACTCAAGCGTGTGGTCAAAGAAAACAATGAAACTCCCCTCTTGAATAAAGGGCTGATCCTTTTCCTGGATGAAATTCACAGGTTTAACAAAGCCCAGCAGGATGCTTTGCTTCCCTTTGTTGAAAATGGGACTATGGTCTTGATCGGTGCAACTGTCGAAAACCCCTCCTTCTATATCAACAACGCTTTGCTATCCAGGGTTAGGGTGCTGACTTTGAACGCGCTGGATGATACAGCGCTGATGCAGATTATTCAAAGGGCAGAAGAATTGACAGGCTTTTTGCCTATTGATGAGGAATCAAGAAAGTTTTTGATAGCTCAGTCTCAAGGGGACGGAAGATATTTGATCAACTTGATCGAGAACCTACAAGGTTTACCAAAAGATAAAATGGCAAGCCTTGAAGATGTGATGAAGCTCATTCAAAAACGTGCTGCCCATTTTGATAAAGGTGATGAGCAGCATTACAATTTAATTTCTGCGTTGCATAAGTCAGTGAGAGGTTCTGATCCCGATGCATCATTGTATTGGTTGGCACGAATGCTTGAAGGTGGCGAAGCTCCCTTGTATATAGCGAGAAGGTTGATACGCATGGCAACAGAAGATATTGGGCTGGCAGATCCGCAAGCATTGCATTTGGCTATAGCTGCTAGGGATGCCTATGAGATGTTGGGATCTCCCGAAGGTGAGCTCGCTTTGGCTGAAGTAGTGGTCTATTTGGCTTTAGCTCCAAAGAGCAATTCGGTTTATGCTGCTTTTGGCGAGGCTAAGGAGGCTGCAAAGCTATCGACCCATCAGCCTCCACCAAAACACATTCTGAATGCACCGACAAAGCTGATGAAGCAACTAGGGTATGGAAAAGGTTATGAGTACGATCCCGACACACAATACGGATTTTCGGGGGCAAACTATTTCCCCGACGATATGGAAAGGATGAAGTTCTACAATCCAGTTGAACGTGGCTTCGAACGCGAAATGGTGAAACGGATCGAATACTTCGAAAACCTCCGCAAAAAGATTAAAGATAACAAAAACTAATTAAATTTAGCTTTAGCTGTGGAGTTCTCTAATTGCGCAATTAGAGAACTCCACAGCTAAAGCTAAAATAGATAGCGTTCCGTTAATTAACCGTTCCGTTAATTAACGTTCGGTGTCTTCGATATCGTCATCGGTGTCATCCATATCGTCTTGGATAGGATGTATCGACGTGTCTTCATCATTCTGTCGATCCCATTTGGAACGGTCATGATTGATTTGATCGTGATCACGATCGTCAGCATCATTTAGGGATACTTCAGGATTATTTATCGCTGGGGCTTGTGCAGGAGCAACAGGTTTGCCATTATTTGGCTGGTTTTTCATATTTTTTTCCATGCACTGAGCAAAACGGACAGCTTTCTGATGCTGTACGTCATCTAAAATTTGAGAAATTTTTTGATCGTCATTGACACCATGAGATTTCATGACGCCGCTAAAAATTTCCAGTAAAGTCTCTCTAAATATTTTCACAGCCGCTTGGCGTTGTGAAGGGTCTTTCAATGGATTTGGATCCATTTTCGACGCTTTTTCTTCGACAGATTTGATCACTGTGTCATTTTTGCTAGCGAGTTCTTTATTGATGGCTGCCCTCTGATCTTGAGGAACGTTGTACTTTTTTAAGGACTCATTGACAAATTGCTCTGGGAAGTAGGATAACAACAGCTCTTTTGAACACTCATCAACGCTTACTGTTGTCCTCACTGGCTCTGCTGCAGAAGCCTGTGAAAATAGGCTGCTAGCAATAAAAACCATTGTTAAGCACTTACCAAAAATCATTTTTTTCACAAATCCTCCTTAAAATTTGGATAAAATTAAAATTTACATTAATCAATCCAAAGATTTTTATAAAGGATGAAGTATGAAGGATGAAGGATGAATTATGAAGGATTTTTTTTAACTTCATCCTTCATAATTCATCCTTCATCCTTTTATTGACCGATTTTGGACATTGTCACATTTTCCCCCAGGCAGGATCTGATTAGGGGGGCGCTCTGTTCTTTCAGGTACTGAAAGATTCCTCTCCTTGAGTCGGGATCTCTAACCCCCCATTTATCAAGAACTTGAACTAGAATTTCGTAGAGTGTGCCATCCAGGAGATTGTAGGCTCCTCTTCTATTGAAAGGATGGCTAAAGGGATTTGTTTTCATCCCAGCCGTTCTACTCATGACACGTTGATGAATATTACCCGTTTCCCTTTGAAGTTCATCGACTATATGCCCCCAGGCACCTTGGGGAACTTCATAAAGAGCAAGTGCTTGTTCAACTGCACGGAATGCAAAAAACTGCCGCTCTAACTGTGTAAAACATGGAGGAATTTCATCAGCTTTGAGTCCACTAAAGGCCAACACTCCAAAAGCTAAAAACATCCATATTTTTTTCATAAAGCACCTCTTTCCCGCATCCTACCATAGCATATAATTTTGTGTATGATTACAATTATAACTACCCCCATTCCCAATGGACGGACACAGTGGACGAAGTGGACCTAGTGGACGAAGTGGACGAAATAGAGGTTTATTATTTGTCCACTTCGTCCACTAGGTCCACTTCGTCCACTGTGTCCATTATTAAATTAGGATTAAGAATGTTGATTGATGGAAATGTTGTAGCGAAGAAAGTGCAGGAGCGTGTTAAGGAGCAGATCCTTGAGCTTAAAGAGCGAAGGCCTTGTCTTGCTGTTATTTTGGTTGGGAATAATCCTGCGTCGGAAATTTATATTCGAAGAAAAACTCTTGCCTGTGAAGAGGTTGGAATTACTTCTCTTCGGTTAGCTTTTCCTGCAGAATTATCTGAAGCTGACCTTTTAAAAGAGTTGCACCGGCTAAATAAGGATCCAAAAGTAGATGGAATCTTGGTCCAGCTTCCTTTACCTCCACAAATACATACTGCAAAAGTCATTCAATCGATTTCTCCTGAAAAAGATGTTGATGGGTTTCATCCCACAAATATGGGAAAACTATTAATTGGTGAAGCAGACGGTTTTGTTCCCTGCACACCTTTGGGAATCCAAAAAATGTTGCAGCATTATGAAATTCAAACTTCAGGTAAACATGCTGTCATTCTAGGTCGAAGCAATATCGTGGGCAAACCCTTGGCAGCACTATTAATGCAGCCTCGTGAAGGAGGTAACGCCACTGTGACAATTGCCCATAGCAAAACTGAGGACTTACAAAAAATCTGTCATTCTGCAGACATTTTAATCGCCGCTATTGGACAGCCCCGTTTTGTTAAAGCCAGTATGGTCAAAAAAGGTGCTGTCGTCATCGATGTAGGAATTAATAAAATTGATGATGCTTCAACTAAATCAGGATACCGTCTCGTTGGAGACGTAGATTTTGAAAATGTGAAAGAAAAATGTTCTTTTATATCCCCTGTTCCAGGAGGAGTCGGCCCAATGACAATTGCTATGCTTCTACAGAATACGTTGGCTGGTTATCTGAAATGTACAAAGCAGTAATTGTTTCTCTCGGCCTTTTTTTGACTTCTTGCCAATCGGATATTGCCTTGCCTCCGGAGCATCCTCCTAAAAAACCTTCGGAATTTACCGGTACTGCCATGACGATCCGTTATCGGATTTTAGTCGGGGAAAAATTGGATCCAACAAAAGAACATGAAATTGAAGCGATTGTCAATCAAACATTTAATGAGGTTGATCGCATTTACAATAAATGGAATCCTGGGTCTGAGCTTTCCAGGCTGAATAGAATGAAAGCGCATGTAAAAGCTAACATTTCTACTGAACTAGAGCAGCTATTGCTTTTGACCGATAAAGTTGTGAAAATTAGCCAAGGGCGTTTTGATCCTACCATAGAGCCGGCACAACAAATTTGGAAAAGTAGGCTATCGGAGAATAAACGACCTACAGAGGCAGAAATACAGCGAATTAAGCCTGCAATAGGTTGGGAAAAGGTCCATTTTGGGGATGGGATTTTCTACAAAGACCACGATTTGACAAGCTTAGACCTAGGAGGTATCGCAAAGGGACTAGCGGTGGATCTAATCCTCGAGCGTTTAAACCAAGCGGGTTACCAAAGTCTTTATGTGGACTGGGGCGGCGAGATCCGAACAAAGGGGCTGCACCCTGAAGGAAGGCCTTGGATTGTAGCTATCAGCCGTTTTGGAAATGATGACCTATCTCAGGCTATAGCTCAAATCGCTTTAAAAGACCAGGCTATTGCCACAAGTGGGGATTATGAGCAATATTGGACTCTGAAAGATGATGTGGGCTCAGAGACCTATTTCCATGTCTTAAACCCTAATACATGCGAACCCTTGAAAATTCAGCCAGGAAAAGTTGCAAGCGCGAGTGTATGTGCAGGGAGCTGTGCCTTTGCTGATGGGCTGGCAACGATAGGGTTAACCTTTGAGTCTGTCGAGGAGGCAGGAAAATGGGCCGATGAGGTCAAAAAGAGCTATCCTGAGGTGGCTTTTTGGTTTAGCAGCAGAGAAATGTAAACTTACTTGTGCTCAAAAGAATTGCTGCTCGCGCATAGCCTAATATAATTATAGTTCGCGCGTAGCGCCCTGGAGTGCTGTGCCCTATGGCACAGCTCTTAACAAGCCATAAAGCTCGTAGGGCCAAGTATACCGCTTGGGGCGATTGTAGTTTATTCCCTAGTAAAGAGCTGTGCCCTATGGCGCAGCACTCCAGGGCGCTAACGCGCAAGCTACGATTTTTTAGACTCAGAAGCAAGCAAGGAATGGTTGTGATTAAGACGATTATTTTTGATTTAGGGAATGTGTTGGTCTTTTTTGACCATGATTTGATGATGGAGCAGATTGCCAGGGTCTGTGAACTTCCCTTTGCAGATGTTTTTGATTTGCTTATGACTCAGGGGGTGGGAATTCAATTTGAACAAGGTTTAATTAGCACACCGGAAATATACGATCTTTTAAAGAAAAAAGCCGACAAGCATGTGGGTGATAAGGAGCTTTTTCAGGCTATCGGAGATATTTTTCGGATGAATGATCCAATGCTGGGATTGGTTAAAGAGTTGAAAGCAAACGGCTACAAGTTAATTTTGTTGTCCAACACCTGTGAAATCCATATTGAGACAATTAAGGAGAAATATCGTGTAATCCATGAATTTGAGAGACAGGTGTTGTCTTATGAGGTAAATGCAAGGAAACCTGATCCTAGAATCTACTTAGAAGCTTTAAAGCTGTCTGGTGATAAGCCTGAAGAGTGCCTCTACATCGACGACATCAACGAATATGTCGAAGCAGCCAAAAAGCTGGGCTTGGAAGGGGAACACTTTGTTGGGCATGACGACATAGTGCTGAAGCTTAAAGCCAGAGGGCTCTTATAAGCAGTTGCTTTTCCGCAGCTAAGCAAAAAAAGCTGCTGCCTTTCCGCTGCAAGCAAAAAAAAAGTGATCGCCTTTCTGCAGCTAAGCAAAACAAGCGTTTACTTTTCCGCTGTAAGCAAAAAAAATGATTGCCTTTCCGCAGGCGTAGAGTGCGGTAGCTCCGCATTCGCTGCGCTACCGTACTCCGCGCCTGCGGAAAGGCAACCGCTTGTTTTGCTTGCTGCAGAAGGCAACGTTTTTTCTGTGCTGCGGAAAGGCTATCGCTGTTTATGGTGAAGCCATCGCTATTTACGATGAAGTTCTTCTAGGAGGGCATTGTACCCGTGGAGAAGACGCCTTTTGAAGGTGCTTTCATCGGAACGTAGATGAGCCTGAAGCTTTTGAGCGTAAGCCTCAAAAGGCTCCTCGCTATTTTGATATTTCTCTTGCATAGACTCTATGAAGATCTCTGCGAATTCCTCAATATTTCTTTCATTCTCAGAATTTAGATGATGGGCGGGCGATGCCGCCGATTCAGTTTTCTTTGCTCTTCTCATGAGGACCTCCGATGGATCAAAAAATAAATCCTTAAATTTCACCTCATAGCTATATTATAAGCATTATTGTTTTTTATTTAATACATCAATTAATGGAACAAAACTAAAAACATCCGGTTCGAAGTAATAAATATCCCCTTTAGCTATATCATAGTACCATGCATGCAAGAAAACTTTTCCCTGAGCAATTTTCTCTTTTAAGTACGGGTATGAGGTCAGGTGGGTCAATTGGAAAAGGACGGAAACTTTCCCCGTAACAGTGTATTTTTCCTGATCTGAAAGCTCTTTAGCATTCAGTGTAACAAATTTTTTCGCTTCCTCGCCGAATTTTATCCAGTTTGCAACAAGTGGAGGAAGAGATGCCGGATCTTTATAGAGTCCCTCGATGGCTCCGCAATGGGTATGTCCGCAAACGATAATGTCTCTTACACCAAGGACCTCAACTCCATATTCAATGGTCGCTCCAATCCCATCCCAAGGAATACTTTTATCATAGGTAGGGACGAAATTGCCTGCGTTGCGGATAACAAACATTTCTCCACCGCGCAGCTGATTGATGAGATCTGGCATTATTCTTGAGTCACTACAGGTGATAAAAAGCGTCCTTGGCGTTTGACCTTCTTTTGCAAGGCGAAAGAACTCCTCTTCGTGATCTTGAAGGCAGCAATCTCTGAAAGCTTGGTGAGCTTTAGCATACTCGAGCAGACTTTTGCCGAATTGGTCTCTCGGAGCGGGTGTATTAGGTGTAACATCTTGAGCCAAAAGGATAAGAGGCAGAAAAATCATTGATAGAATCATTTTTTTCATGATTGGACTACATTCTTTTACTTATTAGATCTTTTGAGCAAATTTTCTTTATTTGGAAAGGAAAAATTTGATAGAAGGGGTGAATGCTTAATTATTTATACTCCCTTCCTTGGATTGTGGTCTGTCTGTCGTTGATGACATTGGCCATCGCTGTGTCTTTAGTTGGATTGATTATCGTCCGCAAATTTTATCACCATTCTGACCTCAAGAGGAACAACGAGGTTGCAGGTTTTGCTTTTAGCGTTATTGCTCTATTTTATGCTTTGCAGCTTGGGTTTACGATGGTCAATGTCCAGAACCGATTTGAAAATTTGCATCAGGCCATCGATAACGAAGCGGACAACCTGGCCAATTTATATAGAGATGCAGCGGTTTTTCCTGAAGAGGTGCGTCATAGGATACGGATTCAAATCCGCGCCTATATTAATCAGGTCATCAATGAAGAATGGAATCTGATGAAGGAAGGGAAGGTTAGTTTTAAGGCGGCCGATATGGGACATCAGCTGTGGCATATGTACTACGACTACTCCCCTAAAACCGATCAGGAAAAGATTTGGTATGAGCAATCGATAGATCGGTTGAATACAGCGAATCATTTAAGGTTAGAAAGGCTTTATTATAGCACATTGAGTTTAGACCCGATGATGTGGGCTTTGCTTTTTGGTGGTGCCATCATGACGATTGGGTTTATGTATTTGTTTGGTACAGAAAGTTTCAAAGCACATGTGATCATGACAGCAATATTGGCCGGATTGATTGCATTTTTGATTTTGACGGTCATTTCATTTGACAATGCATTTATCGGAACAGAAAAGATTGAGCCAGCAGCGTTCCAGAAGGTGCTTTCCCTCTTCGAAGTCTGGAAATGAAGGAGAAGGATGAATTATGAAGGATGAAGACAGAATATTGTTTTCTTCTATTCTGACTTCCGACTTCTGTCTTCTGAATTCTGACTTCATAATTCATCCTTCTTAATCGGGGTCGTCTATAGGAAGTTCGTGCTTTATTGTGGTCAGGTCTTGCAGGAGCTTCAGGGATTGCGGCCGTTCGCTTTCGGCAAAGACTTGGTTAATGCCTTTAATCGTTTCGGGTGTTTGTGCTCTTAGCCAGTTGGTCAGAAATTTCCTTTCAGGCTCATTGAATTTTACATATCCCAGGATAAAACGCAGCTTACTGAATTCTAAAATGAACTCGTCTGAATAGGCATGGGGACGGTCACCGTCAACAGCCTTCATTCTATCTGTATTTTCCCAAAATAAAGGATATAACGCCGTTTTGATGCCTTTGTCTTCGGGTCTGAAAATTTTATATCGCCGATCCACAAACTGGGCATTAAGACTCTTACTCCACTCCCCTTGTGTGACAACGCAGAAATGCCATTTGCCATGATGATAGGCTGCCAATGTATAAAAGAGTGGATGATCGGCAGTATTCATTTTTCCAAAAAGAGTTGAAGCACTTTTACTAATGCGGAATGTGAAAAATCCATCTCCTAGAGGTTGTGGGAGATTTTTTGTAGTATCTCCAATCCAATATTTCAAAGGTACATGAGTTTCATATTCTCTGTCGGGCTCAATGGGCGTTTCAACATCATCAATCGTCACAGGTTCAAATCTATAAGTTCTTTCAAAATCGCTTCTAATTTGATGAACCATTTGTTCGATTTTAAGTTGAACCTTGATTAAGATTTGTAACTCAATCTGACTATGCAAGATTGCATTACTTGGATTATCTTTTGGCAAGTACTTGTTGAAATACTCTTCCCATTCAGGCAGCTTTTTAAGCTCTCCATTTAATTTTTTCTCAGCATCCTTGATTGCTTTATATACAGCTCGCAATTCTGTAGGAATTTTCTGATCATTTTTCTCGCAAAGGGCATAAACCTCAGCTTTTATCTTCGCATACCCATCATCGGTCATGTCTTTTTCCTGCAGCTTGACAACATTCTTGATCGCTTGATCTAAAAATGCGCCTAGTTGCGTCAGAGTTTGATCATAGATTTCTGATAGGAATTCTTTTGGTGAGAGCATTCTAGTGTCAGAAAATTTTTCGCTCGGTCTTTTAGTGCGGTCTTCTATAAAAACATCCTTAAATGCGTCAAAGATTGCACTATGGACTAAAGCACCTTTTATGGTGGGCTCAAATTTTGTGAATGCCCTTTCCAGTCGTGATTTCATTACACCTTTGATTCTAAATACAGCAGCTTTAACATTATTGGCAGATTCATCCTCTACTGTGCGTAGAATAATGTCTAAAACCACCAGTCCTTCAGTGATCTCTTTTGCTGGAACTCCAGACCATCCTGTGATCCTTGCAGCCATAACATCGTCAATCCTGATACGTGCTTTTTGACCAAATCCGAACTCCCTCAAACGCCATAGAGTTTGCTCAAATTCGTCCAAGGTTGTTGTGGATCCAACCCAAGCCTCTGCGTAATAGTTTTCATCTTGGGGAAGAGTAAAGTCTATTCCACGGGTATCTCTGGGTCCTAAGACAAGGAAGTCGTTCTCATTAAGGACATCGCTCTGCAAAGGTTTTGGTTCTTTTCCTAGGCACAGAACTTTCTTTTCCCTGGATTCTGATTCCACATACACACAGTTTCGTTGTGTCTTGCTTGCTGCGACGAGTTCCTTTGCAAATTGTTTGGTGTCATTTCCACAGATAGAATAGCCCTGGTTAATGATTCCTAAGCAGTTTTTATCATTTGGAAGTTCTGCAGCATCTTTTAAAAAGTTGGTAGATACTGCCACTTTCCTATTGAAATCCATTCCCAGTAATGTCTCGCCTGTTATAGAATCGACGAAGTCCTCGGCGCTGCCAGGTTCTTCCATGTTAATAACAAAAGGATAGCCTGTTCCAGACGCTACCGACTTTGATTGCTCTAAAAAGGCATCTTGAGAATTGCAAACAAATTGATGAGTGTAAACTCTAACACTTTTGCTTTCTTCCAAGATATGTCGACAAAACATCATTCGATGGAAGGAGTTTTCAGGCTTGGAGATATTTGCATATGGGGTATCTCCATTACTAATTGTTGCATTCCATTCTGCCCAGCCGTTTGTGTCTTTGGCTGACAGTTCTCTGAATCTATTGTCGAAGTAATCGTTATCGGGAGGATTTACAGCATAAAATAGATAGTGCTGTAATATGATTTCATCCTCATCTCCGAAAACAACATTCGGTTTTTCAAGACCGCCTTCAACTGGAATGATCACACATTTGCTGGCCTTTTGAATACCTCTTCTCAGGTCTGGATGTGTCTTATAAACGGATTTAAATGTTTCGCTTAGCTGTTTCTGGAAAATTTCCAATTTATCAACTGCGAGTTTAAGAACCGAGTCTTTTTGGCTTTTTGCTTTCAATTTTTGGATATTTTTGGGAACAATAAACTCTTTATTTTCCTTTATCTGCATTGCGAATTTTACAAAGCTACGATCTTCTTTCAGTTTATTGTATTGTTTTTCGGTAAATCCAACAGTTTGAATCCAGTACCGCTCATCTAGCAATGCAAATTCTGCCAATTGTACAAGAGCAGGTTCTACCTCATGATAAGGTAACGATTGGACTTTTTTCTGAATGATCTTAGTACGTAAATCGTGTAATAGCTTAAACTGTTCGGGGGGATTCAGCGGTGCTATTAGGAGCCAGTTCATGATCTGGAATGCCATTGAACTTCTGACTTTGTCAACCTCTTTATCTTCTCCCCTGCTATAATTAAACTCTTGATTAATACTGAGATTTTCATCCTCATCGATAAGAATACGTGTTTTTTCATCGAAGAAGTAATCGCAAATATCACATATAAGCTTTAATTTCTTTATGGTTATTTCTAATTGACCAATTTGTTTGGTGTTATAATAGTCTTTAAGGTTATCTTCTAGCTCAGCTTTTTTTTCTCTTAATGCGGCACGCCTTTCAGGGGTTGTCACCACATAGCGTCCTTGGGATTCAAGTCGCTGTAGAGTCGAGTGAACTTCTGCCAAGTGTTCTAATTCAATTTGATCCTTGTTTCCGTTTTTATAATCTTTTACATTAAAGTCTCGATCAAAACTGAATACATAGGCTTTAGGATCCATATACCCTAAAGATTGTCTTAGCAATTTTTCTGTAAAGACAACGACTGGCCTGAAACCACTTTGGAGCCATAGTTCTGCAAGTTTAGGGAAAATAAATGTGGATTTACCAATCCCCATCCTAATTTTTGCAAAGACAGGTTTATGCTCTAAAAGGTCTAAAACACCTTGAATAGCTTTTTCACGGCATATGATTTGATTCTTATACTCGTTAAGTAAGAAAGTCCGATAAAGTTTAGGGCCATATTTTGCAATTCTACCTTTATTGCTTCCGCTTGAAAGATAGTAGTGCAACTTTGTAGAACTATATTCCCAACTTTTTGAGGCGGGATCTATCTTTAATAGCTTTTTATAAATAGAGATAGCTTTATTTAGCTGTTGCAATTCTGTAGAAGCCAGCAAGAAATCTGTCATGGTATGGTCTAATAAAGTTAGAATTGACTCATCTTGTAAACCATTCCAGAATTCACTCTGATACATTCCGATCAGGCATTCGATAATTTTATTTTCGTCGTCTTCAAAAATTCCAAGACCAGAAGAATTTTCATTAGCAAGTGCTACTAGCTTACCTTTCAAAGTATTAACTGCAGCTTTTGCTTCAGTTATTCTATTTTTTAATTTTTCAGAAAGGCTTGCTCTCTCATTTTGCTCTAATCTTCGACTTGGTACATTTGCAAATTCATCTACTGCCAAGCGAACGCTTTTTTTGATTCTAGCTACTTTTGCTTTAACCATTTCGCCATGGTTATCTTTCCTTGAGGAAATTTTATTTAAGCTTTCCTCGATAGTATCGACCTTCGTCGCAAGACTTTGAGAAGAGTCCACTTTGTGAAAGTAACCCTCCCATTCATCATTAATTGCAGGAAGCATTTGATAAGGTCTAGACTGAACAATTTTACCAACAGGAGGGATAATTTGTTCTAAGTTTGTTTTTTCTAAAGGCTGTGTCTCGATCGAATACGCATAAGGCAAGCTTAATTCTGTCTTTAAGGAAGGTAGATCTCTGACGTGCGCTTTCTTATCTAAATTAAAGATTTTGACATTTCCAATGTATTCTTCGACGCTTTTTTTCTGTTCATTATTGTGAAGATTATCATATAACAATCTAAAATAAGCTTTTGCGGCATCTGTAAAGGCTTTATGATCTTTATTTAAATGGTAGGCAGTTTGAATTAAATCAGCGACTCCAATTTCTCCATTTGGATTGAACCTTTTGGATGGGAACTCCCCTCTTTTTCTTTGAACATCTTCACGCAAAAGCCGAAGTGCATCAGATTCAACATTCTTACCTACACTATCTTCAACTCTGCAAAAAACCTCAGGGATACCTTTATAAGTCGTTTTCAACTCGTAAAGCATGATCAAAAAGCGTCTAGCAATTTCTATAGCTTGAATTGACTCGGGGTTTTCAAAACCTCTTAAGGAAGGGGTAGAATTATATAGAAAATAAACATCGTGGTGTTTCAATTTGTCATTTGTGGAAATCCAAGTGACATAGTCCCAGAAATGGGTCAATATAGTATCAATTTTAGGATATGACCCTAATTCCTTATGCAACTCATGAATTTTCTTAGTTTTAGGGCTTATTGTAAAATTTTCAAGAGACTTAGCGAAGTCCATCATCTCTTCCCTAGTAGGATAAGCGACATGCAACTTAATTAGAGGGGATAAAGCTGGAGCCATGATGAAGGCTCCTGGACTAACTTCACAGACTCTTTTAAGTTCATCAATCTCATGAGATGCTAACAATAGACCTTGCTCAGAAAGTTTCTGTCTCAAGTTTGGATTTTTCATGGCTTTATTCACCACTTCTCCGAGACCCTGGACCATTGCGGTTTCTGCATTGACATTTTCAAATGCTTCTCCTGAAGTTCCGGAGTAATCTTGCATAACCATTCTTAGATTTAGCATAGCCTTAAGCAAGAAAGCCCTTTGGGAAAGGGTAGAGGTTGGAAACTCTGCCAGGTATTTACCAATAGAAAGTAATGATTGTATCGAATTTTTATCGGTGCTACCAAATTTCCACATTAAGTCTAGGTATTCTGTGGCTTTATTGTATTCCCCTCTCATGTGGAAATAATAAGCCATATAAAGGAATGCTGAGTGAGATCCCTTGTACCCTTTCTGAGTTTTTTCAATCTTTACTGGTTCAGGAGACGGACTGTCATCGGCAGGCTTTAAGAAATTCAATTTTGCATCCCTTTTACCTGATGCTAAAATTTTATAGGGGTAAATCCAATAGGACGTAGAGTTGTCATTTTTATTGATCATTGGAAGCATAAATTCGAGGTAATCAGGGCCGAATTCATTTTCCAAAAATTGGGTATCTTCTAGCCACCATTGCATTTCAGGTTTATCTTCTTGAACCCATAGATTACCCTCTTTCCTTATCAGTGATAGTTTGGAAGGAAGGTCGATTCTTTCAAGCCTCTTGCGGTCATGTTTAGTCGACATTAATACGTTGTGGCTTGTGCAACATCTGAGAGTTCGCATGAAAATTCGGTATTTGTCCTGGCAAATCCATACCCTATTTTTACCTACTCCAATCGAAGCGCTCACAAGATATTTTTTAAAGAATCGCGTCTTAAAATGGAGCAAGATCATTTCGTTCTTTAAAAGGTTACCATGTCTTGCTAAATATATTTCTTCTGTACGAGTATTTATCCATGTTCCCTTTTCATTTATTAAATTTCCCAACTTAAGTGAGGTTACACCAGTTCCTAACCTATAGTATTTATATACGATCCCATCCTGGATTTGATTGATCGTAAAATTCCCATTGCTGGTTTGGAAGTTAATTTTGAACTGAACTTCATCAATCTCAAAAGAATATTCAATCACCCCAGCCTCTTTAGAAGTGCTCCTTGCCCTAGGCTTAAAATCGATGCCAAAGGCTTGTCTAAATTCTTCAGATGACAACACAGTGTCAGGAAGCTGGCAGTCAGATGAATCCCGTATCCTAAGAACAAAACCCTGTCCAGTCGAGATATCTATGATTGTGTCATCTTCAGCTTTAAACTGATAAAGAGATTCAGTTGCTGTCCAATGAGTATTAACTTTAGCAAGTTCGTTTAGCACTGCATTTTTCAATTCCTGATCTTCCCTTAATAAATGGGAAGCATGTGGAATAAATGTCGTCTTCATGAACTGCAAGATAGAATTAATAATGTAGGGGTGGCCGATGGCGGCGGGTGAATTCGATAAAATGTAGTAGGCTTGAAGAACGTTCACCCATTCAGTTACATTTTTAGGCGGAAATTGACGAATTTGATCTAGTAAGAAAACAGCATATCCCTTTTGAAGATTGGATTCCCTTTGATGCCGGAATAGTTTATGAATTAAATCACGGTTTTGAAGAGGAATACTTCTTTTAATTCCTTCAGCAAGAGGCTTAAATCCATTCCAAACCGGATCGCTAATTTTTACATCCAGTGCGAGGTCTTTTTTTCGCGATCTATATCTATTGTTGAGTCTCTCCTTTAAATTGATATATTCTTCTACTGCAGAAACCTCTTCCTGAATTTTGCCGCAGATGTCTTGAACAAATAGCGTGGAAAGGTGATCAGTTTCAGGAATTTTCTTCAATGCTTCATGTAATTTTGGTCCTATATCAATAAAGAACTGCGGGTCGGATAATAGAGCCGATCTTAGAAAGTGCGGTAATGTGAATAGATTGTAAATTCTATGCTGGACAATATCTTGAGTCAATAAGTGTGGATATTGGCAGATAAATTCAAGGGATACTTTTATTGAAACGATGGATAAAGATTGATCATTAGAATAAACTCTACCTTGAATTAAATCACTTCCGCCAAGCTGTAGGGAATGAAGCTTCCACGATTCATAGATGTTTAGATTTTGATTAGAATTTTTAGCAAGAGTGTTTAGTAAAACAAGCAAACTATTATGATCATAGGTTTTTTCTGCCATTTTTTGGGCAGCACCCAACAGTTCGTCTCTGTTATTCACACGTGGATCATAGATAAACCTCTCCCCTTGATCATCCCAAGCGTCAAAACGGGATCGACGGAATTCGGTTCCAATGAAAGGAGTTTCATTCTTAAGGATAATATCGGATGAATTCCCCTCTTCATTGGTGATTGCGTAGGCGCGCTCCTTCTTAAATAGTCCATTTTCAACCACAGAAACTTTTAAACGCCTACAAGCTGCGATCTGCTTTTTTACCCATTCTTGGGTAGTTTCATGAAAGATTCCCCGTATCGCAGCTATTAATGGTCTGTAATGGTAATCAGTTTCTAGGGGACGGTTAATTAAATCAATTCGTATATTATGTTCTTTTAAAAGAATGAGATAAGGGTCTAGAAAGTAATTGGTCGCTTCACTTTCATTTAATGGCATCACGCTTTCGATATTATCTAACTGATTTGATTCGGTAGAGTTGAGTTTTCTGCCTAAAAATCCTGCATAAAAGTCTTTATGAGAATTTAAAAGATGAGATGCTCCGAATGAACCAGTTAATTTACCTAAAGAAATAAGTCTTTCGTGATCTTCATTGGAAGCGTAAAGCAAAGACATATCGTCTCTATAATAATTTAAATTAAAGGTAGTAAACTGAGTATTGATAACCTTTACTTTCAATCCATTTTCAATAGAATCGACAAATCCATCAAAAAGCACAAAATAGGCAGCCTCTTCTCTGGAAAGATTCAGTTTTTTCGCTATACATCCTCTTTCTTTTGCACTGGTTTTCGAAAGATCTACTTCTGGTGTTTCCAAGTTGCGAAGAGTATCTAAGAAATCTCTATTTTCCAAAAATTGCGGATAGACCTTCTCTTTATAATAATAAAATAGGGCTTTAAGGGTTTGAGTGTTCTTGTCATCTCCTGGAGTCAAAAATCTTAAAGCTCTATGATAATCAATTAAGAAATCATCTGGATTGAACACAGCGCCTGGTCGATCTTTATAGGTTTCATAGAGTCCTTCAAGCTGCTCTTTTGTAAGAGATTCCATAAATTGGTTCTGAAGATCTCTTAAATAGAAACGGAATTTTAACCTTATGAGCAATTTTTCATTGTCTTGCAAATTTGCAGTAATTTCTTCTAATCTTCTTTCTATTTTTGCATCATATTGGTAATTCGTAGATTGGCTTCTTAAAATGAAAAGATGCTCGTTTAATTGCTTAAATTCTCCTCGAGGCATATTCCTAATCTTTTGAAAGATGCCATCAGCATTATTTTGGACTCTTAAATAGTAGAGGTAACGTAAATTCGCAGAAAGGGCCATATTCATTTCAAGGACAATACTTGGATCTACTGGATAATCCCAAGTCTTCATTACTCTTTCCCAAACTAGATTTGAGAGTCTAGACAAGGCTTTCATTGCCCTATCAATCCCTTCTTTATCTAATTGATGCCAGAATATGTTATTGTCAGGTGTATGCCTTCCTGAAGGTACTGGAATCGCTTTTAAAAGTGCCAAAAGCCTCATTTTAGTTATGTTGAAATTGCCAGCAACATGATAGCCTTCTATCTCATCAATGTATTCCTCAAATTTACTAAGAGCTCTTTGGCAATCTGCAGAGGAGGGTGAAGGGTCATTAAAAATTCTTACAAAATCAACATCTAGTCTATCCCCTAAACCACCCACTTGATTCAAAATGAGATCATTAGAAGCAATGTTCTCACACTGCCAAGGCTCTGTAATATCAATCATGAACGGAACGGGCGCCATATTAAGCTTACGAATTCTTTCTAATTCTTTAGCTTTGATTTTCCCAACTAGATCTAATTCTTCTTCGACTCTCTTTTTAAGTTCAGACAGAAAGACTCTGGAAGCTTCTTTCCCGTATTCATAAGCCATGGTCTTGCCTAAAGATTTAATATCTTTCAGTAAGACCTCTAAAGCCTTTTTTCTTTCTTGAGGACTCATCTTTAGTCGAACATCATTGAGTGATCTAATAGATGCATCTACCCAAGAGCGATAAAATTCCAACTTACTTTCAAACAGTTTTTTCTCCTCAGGATCTGATCCTAAACGTTGATTGCAAAGTTCGTACATTAGTTTTAAAGGGTCTGCACTTGTAGATACTAATTCAGACTTTGCTTCCTTTTCGAGAACAGCACCATGGGCTAGGAGGACTCCTGAAATCGAATCGTTAGGTTTATTTGCATTTTCTGAAACAGGAAAGGGAGGAATTTTTTCAAAAAGCGATTTTAGGTAATCATAACCTGGAACCCATGAGAAAAAAGGACTGCTAAAACTGGGTTTTGCTTCTTGTTTCGGAGGAGCATCAAGAGGAATAAAAGCATTAAGGCTATATAAAATTCCATCAAGACTGGATGAGTTCTGTTCAAGTGTGAATGTTGTTTTTATAACAACCTTTTTTTCAGCAGATGGTGAAGAAAGGTGAATATCATGAATGAGGGTTTTTCCCTCTTTATCCCGTTCTACGATAATGAAATGGGGAATATAGTCTTTGCCCTCTCCTACTCCAATTGGAATAATAAATTCGTTTTTTAATTCTGACTCTTCAGAATATCTTGTTCTTTCAGTGCTTCCCTTTTGAGCGTCTTGTTGCATCTTATCCATTATTGCTAATCCGGATCGTAACTTCTTAGCAATTTGTCTGGATTGAGGGGAGGGCTGGGATTCAAGCAATTTTATGGTAAATTCGATTGTGGCTTTAAAGGTATGTCTTGAAGCCATTCCGTTACGGCGGGACAATACATGTTCCTCTTTAGTGAAATAACGGATTGGATAAGTGACTAGATCCAAAATGGCCTTAAGAAAGGAAATAATGGGATTGGATTCTGGAGGCTTTGGTAGCAGATCAGGAAGTGATAGGTTTTGAATCTTTTTTATGGCTATATTTTGAGGACTTTCTGGAATATCAATAGTTTTTGTAATACCATTCTCGAGCAATGTGTAGGACAGCTTATCGGGGGAATATTCCTTAACTCTAACCTTTAATAGCTCTTTTGGGTTACCCGACTGTTCTTTATTAAGAATTAAAGCAGAAATTTCTGATATTCTATTACTATTTAGGTCAGAAGAGCCTGTAAATAATAAAAGCCGTCTATTTTCAGTCTGAATTTCAAAAATATTTTCTTTATTATTTAAAGAAGCATGATTAATCATTATTTATTCCTTATAATTCAAAGAATAAACATTATAGCAGAATTCTTAAATAAATAACAATATTAATTTACAATTAACGTAAAATAATAATTTAACATTAAGTTTGTGTAGAATTTTTAACGCAAAGACGCAAAGGCGCAAAGAGAGGGAGAGGTTTGTGAGGTGTTAAGTGTGTGAGGAGTTTTTACGCAGAGGTGCGGAGAACGCAGAGGATCGCAGAGGTAGGTAATGGGTTGTAGTGCTTAGAACTGTTAGCTTTTGCGGGTACCTTTAGCTCTGCCGAGGAACGGGCAGAGCTAAAGGTACCCGCAAAAGCTAACGGTGCTACTTGAACATTCGAGGAACGAATGTCCAATGGCTTCCTTTTTCGTTAGCCCTTAATTTGCAAAACTCTTGTAGATTTATCGTTTCGATTTTTAGAACATCAAGACCGCAGAGAATCTCCCACCCTCTTTCCTAAAAAGCATCATTAGATTTAGAAAAACTCAAGGCTTGCTTTAAAAAAAAGAAACCCTTGAACATTCGTTCCTCGAATGTTCAGTAGCACCGTTAGCTTTTGCGAGTGCCTTTAGCTCTGCCCGTTCCTCGGCAGAGCTAATGGTACTCGCAAAAGCTAACAGTTCTAAGCACTACAAACCGCTACCTCTGCGAACCTCTGCGTTCTCAGCGCCTCTGCGTAAAAACTCCTCACAAACTTAACAAACTCACAAACCTCTCCCTACCTTTGCGCCTTTGCGTCTTTGCGTTAAAAATTCTACACAAACTTAACCCACTCACAAACCACCACCCACCTCTGTGGCCCCCTGTGCCTCTGCGTTAGAAATTCTACACAAACTTTACAAATGTAAAACTTTAAAAAGAAAAGAAAATGCGTACGCGTATAACCCACGTACGCAAAATAATGAATTAGGCGCCAGCGCTGTACATTAGTACGATCTGGGTGCCTGGAAAGGCTTTTGCCAAGACTTGAGCGGCATGGTCGCCAGCTTTTGCCATGTCTTCGGCTTGGTATAATGTGATTTTGGATATCACGTTATTCCCCACAGACTTGCTTCCACCAGCTGTTGCTCCCCACTGAGCTGGGAATGGAACACCTTTCCTTGTACCTTGATCTGGCAATGTCATGACCATGTATTTTGTAGCCTGTATCGCTTTTACAATACCGCTCAAACGTCTTGCCAATGCATAACCTTCATACTCAACTGAAGCTGCATCCACCGACCAGAACGTATTTTTTGGATTCATCGCTTGGTAATAAGCATTTGTTCTCGCTGTAATCGCAATCGCTGCAAACGCCTCTGGAGATAAATTGTCATCATATTGCGACTCTAATATTGAAGTTAAATAATCTTCAATATCCACTTCGTTTACAATACTGATTGTCCCACCAATGTCATAAACATAAATGGCACCTTGGTACTCGATTCCATCCACAATCGTTGTTGTTTTTGGATCATCTGGAACAATCTTGATCTGATGGATGCCTGGGAACTCTTCACCCCATTTGATCCCATCTTTCACAGCTTGAATGAATTTTCTTTTGCCAATAAAACGTGTGCTCAAATAGCTGTTGGCATGGGGATCATAAATTTTATATTTCCCCTTCACCTCCATGACAACCCCCGGCTGATCATGCACAATCAACACTTTGATTGTAGGCGGTTGTGGTTTTTCAGTTTTCCACAAAGCAGATACCCAATCATCCAAGACACCCGCTTGGCTTAAGGGTTGGTAGCAAAGTAATGCAAATGCAATCATGAGGAGTCTACGGATCATGATACAGTCTCCATCAGTTTAATTTTTGAATCTTTTCCTAAATGTGAATAAGCCGCAGGAGTCGCCTGGCGGCCCCTAGGGGTACGTTTTAATAATCCTTGCATTATCAGGAAGGGCTCATAGACCTCCTCAATAGTGTCAGATTCTTCACCGACAGCCATTGCCAGGGTATTGATCCCCACTGGCCCGCCATTATAATAATCAATAATTGTTTCTAAAAGTCTTTTATCCATCTCATCGAGACCCTTTTCGTCTATATCTAACATTTCCAATGCTTTATCGATGGTTTCCCGACTTAAAATATTTCCAGCGCGCATCTGGGCATAGTCCCGCACCCATCGCAATAGATTATTTGCAATGCGTGGAGTCCCCCTTGCTCTTTTTGCTATTTCAAGGGCGCCTTCCTTATCGATATCGACATTAAGGATTCTAGAGGTCCTTTGAACAACTTTTTGCAATATATCCGGCGCGTAGTAGTCGAGCCTGCAAGTGAACCCAAACCTTGTCCTCAAAGGTGCTGTAAGCAAGCCGACCCTTGTTGTAGCACCAACCAAAGTGAACTTATTCAGTTTCATTTGGATACTTCGGGCGCTAGGGCCACTATCGATCATAATATCGAGTGAAAAGTCCTCCATGGCAGGGTATAAGTACTCCTCCACGGCTCTATTAAGCCTGTGAATTTCATCGATAAAGAGTACATCCCCTTCTTGAAGGCTTGTGAGAACACCTGCCAAATCACCTGGTTTAGCGATTGCAGGCCCTGAAATGACCACTAGGTTAGTTCCCATTGTTTTGGAAACAATATTGGCTAGGGTAGTTTTTCCTAAGCCTGGAGGTCCGCTGAATAGGCAATGGGAAACAGGCTCCCCTCTTTGCTTAGCTGCCCCCATCATGACGTCCATCCTTTCCCTAATCTGATCTTGTCCTAAAAATTCCTGTAACGATTGGGGACGCAAAGGCACTTCAAACACAGGGTCTTGCTTGCAAAAGGAGGATTCAATAAAATTTTTACTCATATCTTCTCTGCCATCTTGAAAGCCACATCATACAGAATTATTGGAATATTTTTAAGTCTTTTTAAAGATTATATTAAGCAAACAAATTAATTTTAAATAATTAAATAAATCAATTGCATTTTAATAATGATTGTTATATAATATTTATTTAAATTATTAATAATAGCTCAACAATTTATGTCATTAACTCCTTTTTTACATAATCAACTTCACAATAACTATGATTTATCCAAATCTCCTTTCAAATCCCTTGTTTCTAGAGTAAAATCCTCCACTTCCACTAATGCTGCTCTCCCTATCATTAAGGATCTTGATATCAAAAAAGAGCATGTAAAAAATGGCAAAGTTGAAGACTTTGATGAAGTTGTCATGTCCAGTCAGGATTCAGCAACTTCAGTCCTTACTGAAACTCTTCATCTAGAAACTGAAAGAGAGCTTAACGCCTTTTTACAAGAACTGGAAAAAGAATATGGAGACAGTACATTTCCGTTTTTTAAGATGGCGGCTAATATTATTGGCGACAGTTTAATCACCGGTCCTAAAGGAATTGATGGCGCCGCCTCAGCATCTAAAAGCTTTCAACTCTGGAAAATTCTTCTAAACGATTTAATGCGCTCACTAGAAAATCATTCTGGAGATGAATTAAAAGTTCTCAAAAACCTAGTGTCAGGCATCGATCAAATTATCGAACATGCAAAGGATGTTGAAAATTTAACTCCCAACTTCGACCCCAAAAACTTGCATAATGTCGCTCTTAAATATGCAAACTTTCTACATAATTTAAAACCAGGTGAATCGCGAGCGTTTTGGGGTGGTTACCTTGAAACGGGCTCTACCAAAGCAGGTGGCCATAGCCTAATCTATGAAATTACCCGTTTGGAAAATAACAATTTCAATGTTTTAGTTTATACATCGACAGGCCTAGGTGGAATCCGTTCATTCCCGGTAGGCCATAAAAATAAACAGGAGTCAACTGCATTTTTTTCAAATGTTCCAGAGAGTGTTCTTTTATTCAATGAAGATGGAAAAGTGCGTCCAGGATTTATGCAATCAATCATTGAGCCTTTAGTGCTTGGTCAAGTTGATGCAAACCTAAAAATAGATATTGATAGCGTTCATCGTATTTTATTTCCTTTAAGAAGATACCAAGTTCCTCTTGATATCAAAGTAAGGGGACTTATAACAGGTCAGATAGGTGGAACTTGTACCGATTCAGTGATGAAAGTTTTCTTGAGAAACCAAAGTGGAAATTTAGGCCTTTATAAACAAGTCATCCATCGGATCAAACTTAAAGTCTTGATCCTCTCTTTCAATAAACTGAAAGCTGAAATGAAAGATCCCAACAGTAATATCCCCTACATTGCAAGGCAAATGGTTTTAAGGTCAGCCCGCAACCTTTTCAGAACAACAAAAAAGATGTTAAAGGGTTCTCATGGTCTTGGGCAGATTCTTTCTGCTGATGCAGCGAAGCAAACAATGGCAACTGCTCGTGAGGTCATATTAGAAGTTAAGAAAATTGAAAAAAATCTAAAAGATAAAGACGCTCTAAAATCTGAAAACTGCAATTTAAATGATTTAGATTTCAAAACTCAACGTGAGAAGCGTAAAAAGGAAGTTTTTTTTCTAACTCATCCTTCAGTAAGTAATAGCTTAACTAAACATGAGACAGTTGAAGCACCGAGAAAAATTGAGGCTGCTACTTTTGTAGAGACCTTTAAAAAGTTTAATGAAAGAATCTCGCGAATACATGAAAATTATCACTCGGCTCCAAACAAAAATGAAGTGACTTCTTTTGAGATTCATCGATTTATCCTAGAAATCCCAATTCCTAAACTTTCAAAGGAAGAACCCTTTTGGAATAACTTTAGCAGAAATGACCTCATTGAGTTGCAGGAACAACTTTACAAATGCGCTCTATTTGTAAGAGAATTTTATCCCAATGAGTCTTTTCCTCTTCATGTTCTAACCCTCACAACGCTCCAGTTCTTATCTCATTATATCGCAACGAAATTAGAAGCAGGTAAATTAAAATCAGCGAACTTGGCAAACTACGATCTACAGACATTTTACAATGATGTTTTAAGCTCCCCTAATATTTTATATTTTGAAAAAAAAGAATTCCAAAGATTTAATGAGCTACGAAGCTATTATAATGCTTTCACAGCAGGTCGTTATGGCTTAAGATATCTGTTTATAAATGAGAATGAAACAGCTTCAATTGAAAAGCGAGAAATAACAACTTCATCCAATGGTGAATACTGGCATGCGCTTTTAGATCATGATTTTGATTTACAGAAAAAAGCCATCGAAGCAGCTGAGAAAAAATGGAAGAATATTGATTTAAACGCATGGGTCAAGGCGTATGAAGAAGCTTTAATTCTTAAAAATGACTATCCAGGAAATCGTGAGCTGTTTTTGAAGAAAGAACAAGAGTGGAAAAAACAGGGAATTAATATTTCAAATGTCTATAACTATGGAAATACTCTCGATTTAATTAATCCACATGAATTAAAAAATTTGCCTTTAGACACTAAGCTCACAATGTTGATGGAAGAGACCGGCTATGATGGTCTTAATGAGTTTATGTCGAAATCAGGATTAAGACATATATCCATTTACCGTTTCATCACTTCTGTTGCTCGACAATCATCTCAGTTTGGAAAAGCTTCCTCACTTTATAGACGAGTGTTTAGAAATAGTGATAGAAATCTACGAGTTGGTGTCAGTAAAGGTGAAGGTGAAAATAAACAAAATATCGTTCGTCAGGAGTTAGAAAAACTTCATCGGCCGATAGACAAACAACTGTCCGATCAATTTATTCCAAGTAGTATGATTCATCCCTATAGATTTGTTAGCAGAGATGAATATCAATGGAATAGAGAAACCTCCGAAGGAGCAACTTTTGATATTGAAAATGATTCTCTCGTTCGCAGGCTAGAACGTACTTTGGCAGAATGGGAACTATCCCCTAATCAAATCCTTTATGAAATTTCAAAGGAACTTAATGCCCTAAAAAATCCTTCCCTACAAGCTTTGGTCATCAAGGTGTTTTTTAGATCTCCTCAATTAAGTACTGATTTAGAGTTAGGAGCTGGAAATCTTATTTTGAGCAATCAGGCCTTTTTTGAAAACGCTCATACATTCATCAATAAGACTTTATTGACGGTAGAAAGCTATCCGGATGGAATTTCTATCGCAAGATTCTTGTTTGAACTTAGCCTATACCTTTGCAAATACTGCGCAGATGCAGGTGATTACCAGAAAGCTGAAAAATTTAATCAAATTAATGCACTTAATCGTTGGATTGGCTCTGATAAAATTACAGATTCAGAAAAATCATTTCTTCATCATTATATAGTTGCATTTTACTCAACTAAACAAGAGTTGAAAAACGAAGATTATAAACACCTTCTTGCGAGCTGGAGCACCTTCAAATTATCAAATGACTTGAACTCAGCTTTACTTTCACAAACTATTTATGGATTTGGTAGAAAATTTATTCTATCCCAATCCCCTACCCTTGCAGAAAAATTGAAAGATGAAAGTTTCCGTAGCGAACTTGGAGAACATATCTTATCCGCCAACGGTATTAGAAAACTCGATCCTCAATCTAAATGGGAATTTCATAAAATCGGTTTTCCTTTCATTCAATCGGGCGAGTGGATCATTAATCTAATTTCTGGAACAATTTATAAAAAAGAAGCTGAACTTGTTAGCATTCCTAAAGAACTTCCTTGGACTTTAAATGCTCACTTTAGAAGACTTTTCCCAGTCACGAATTTTCAATATAGGCAAATTGGGAAAGATACGACTATCTTTTCAGAAGGCAATGCCAATTACAAAATTATTCATTCCAAAGCAATTTATGATGAAGATTATAGTATATATATCCAAAAAGAGTTTCGCTGTTACGATAAATGGCTGGAATACAAAGGGGCACATGATTCTCTTCCTGAATCTTTAAAATATGACTCTGCATTTTGGTCATCAGGAGTTTTTAAAGCAGGAAAATATGAAATAAAAGGAGTTATCACTAACAAAGTTGATAAACAAATTAGCCATGTTTATCTAGCAGATGGCCGAATCATTGAAGCAGATCCAGTCACAGGTCTTCCAAAAGAAAAGGGAAGGGTTCTAGAAAGTTTACACTTATCCTCCACTGATGCTATTGCAAGCTTTGATGACCCTAAAAATATCGTTTCTTGCCGCAATCAAGAAACTGATCGTCTAGAGCAGATTAGCTTTAGACGCTTCAAATCTGTCAATGGAAATACATTGAGCTTTATTGAAGAGAACAGTCAGTTGGTATGGAGTGAATATCGCAACTTTGTCCTTCCTGCCTCAATGCCAAAATCATTCTTCCAATATCTGAATAATTACCTCTATCTTAAATCCACCAAAGATAACAAAGGGATGATCTTAATACCTGGAACACTAGGACCAGTAAAGGGATATACACCTAAAATATCCATTAGCGTTGAAAATACCCCTGTTCTACCCATTAAAAACTCCCATGAATTCAATGGAAATCAAATCTATTTCAGTTATGAAGAAAATAATGGGGAAATCAAGCCTACATCCACTGAAAGCCGTCTCTATCTTGCATATGTTCAACTTCTCCAAAGAAATTATGAAGAGGCTGTTTTACTTCTAAAAGACAATAAATCCACTGAAAATTTTTCAGATCTATCTATTGAAATTCTTAAAAGAATTGTAAATCATCCGCTCGAGGAGAACTTTCCTAATTCCCATCAAGTTATTCTGCATGCGCTTTACCTGATTCTAGAACAAGATAGTAAGAAATCCAAAGATGGGGTACTTAAAAATAGTGAATTAGCTAAAAAGGGCTATGAGAGCTTTGAGAAAACATATAACTCTAGAAATAATATTTCCCATGAATGTTCGCTTTCTACTGAAGAAGAACTCACCCTTCTCGAATTCTTTTCAGAAAACATTAAAAATCTTGTAAAAGAACATCCGAGAGTTAAAGAAGATATTAGTAATCGAAAAGAATTTCTTCAAAATAGAGAGAACTCCAAACCTCCGGAAAGTCCTCTTCCAGTAGAAACAAGCTCGGCCATTAATATTGAATTAATGCCGTATGATTTTAAACTTAGTGAATATGGATTGCACACAAATGAAAGAATAAATGAATATAAGGATGCCTTTAAAAATAGAGCTGAGCTTTTTTATCCCTATTCCTTCCCTTTTATTTTTAGCCGTGAGGGATCATCTAAAATAGTTCCTAAAAAGTTATTTTTTGATGTCTATCGGATAGCTAAAAATGGATCTAGCTCTGAAAAAGAGGAAATGATCCAAAAAATTCTAGCGTGGAAATCCTATCCTTTTCCCGAAGAAAACTACTACGATCCCAAAGAGAGTATAAAGCCTTATTTAGATCTTTGCCTATCAGTTTTATGCAAACCTGAAAATTATCCTGCATTACCTACAGATTTCGAAAGAAAAGAAGATATCATTGGATTCACTTACAAGGTTGGAGAGGTTTATAGCAAAGACAAAATAGTCGCAATAAATCCTAAAAAACCTGAACAAATTCCTCAAGAATTCGCTGGCGCAAGTCAATATCCTTATAAGTTTAATGATGATGCTCTCCAGAGCCAGAAATCCCTAGAAGAAATTCATAATGAAACTTTACCTTTAAATGTCTCATTAGATCCTCAAAATGCTCGTTGGAGCTCGTTAAGCCGTTGGAAAAATTCATGGCTAAAAGGAACGCCTAAACTCGATAAAGCGTCTAACAAAGATTTTAAATTTGTCTACAGAAAAGACCTTCTTAAGCAAAAAGAAAAAATCTATAAAAAGTCCTTGAAAAAAGACCTGGAACAGTTTCAAAAAGATTATGAAGCAGGAGAAGCTCAAAACTTAGACTCTATCCAATACGATATTCAAACCCATGACTGTGCCCAATTGTTAGATGAAGCAGAAAACCAACTTTCAAAAGTTTTAAGGGAGCAAAAGGAAAAAGAGTTAAAAATCTTGTCACTTGCCAATCGCCAAAGCGCGAATGAAGTGGAAAGGCTAGGTTCCGTAGGATCTATACAAGGGAAGAAATCTGCTCTTCTAACAATTCAAGATTGCATTGATGCCCTCCTAACCTATGATGGAAGGACCTATCAGCTAAAAAATGAAAATTTAAGTGATCCTATATTGGTAAAAAGGATCGCTGATCTTACCTTAGAATACTTGGATCTAAAATCGAATGCAGCGCAACTACAAAGGATCATTAAAGATGCCAAAAGTATTTTAGACATTGATCGTGGAACTCAGCAGGACGAGTTGGCTCCTACCCGTCGCTACCTATGCCAAACATTGTATACTCAATTAGATGGGACTTACAATTTCGATGATTTCAGTCTAGAAGATCAGACAATTTTGCGTGTTTTTGCAGGACAATCAGGGATTCTCCCCTACAAAAAGCAAACTGAATTAATCAAAAAGATGATGACCCTTTCCGAGAGTGATCCTACAAGGTTTAAAGATATTGTCATTCAGCTGATCATGGGGGGTGGCAAAACCTCTGTAATCGCGACAATTCTCCTTTATATGGCCGCTAGAAGAAAAGGGCGTCTTGCCCTCTTCATTGTTCCAAGTTCTCTATTGGAAACCGTTGCCTCAAACCTTAGTATTTCTCTTAAAAAATCGTTTAATAAAAACTTGGAGTCCCTAGATCTCGAACGAGATGACTTTACTTTATTCCGTCTACAAGAAACCCATAAGCTTCTTAAGAAGTGTTTGAACAACGACACTCCAATCATACTAAGCGATAAGACTATTCAAGGATTCGAACTTGAAATGCTGAGTCTGGCAAGAAAAATTAAATCTTCACTGTTCGAAATTAATGATCTACAAAAAGAAGATTCTTCTGCATCTGCACTTTCTAAAGAGATTATTCAAGAAAGAATCGATCAGATTAAAAACAAAATGAATGATCAGATTAAAAAGGCTCGAGAATTAGCCCAAATGCTTGTTTTGATAGGTAAGCATGGTGATACACTTATCGATGAAGTTGACATCATTTTAGACAGTCTTCAAGAGCTTAATTTTATCGATGGAGCAAAAATCCATGTCGAAAGCGAATTAAACCAGTTGCTGATGACTATATTTAAAGGGCTTATCAGCAAGAAAATCTTTGTAGACACTTCATCCGGCAAAATAAGTGTTTTAGAGTACCTTAAACTTCATACTAATCAACAGACATTGATCAATCCTGCAGACTACCTTGAACGAGTGACTCCAGTCGTCGCACGCTACCTCGCTGAGAAATTTAAACCAATTTCCCAACATCTAGGGATAGCTGGTGACAAACATTTGAGTTCCTTACAGCAATCTTTTATTCGATACGCGTCAGATCAAATGCCTAGTGCTTTGCAAATTATTGTGGATCAAAATCTGTCTTTGGAGCGTTCAGTTTTTGAAAAATTTCCTGAACTTGAGAACTATGCAACAATCCATGAAGATATCCACTTCTTGAAACATCTTAAAAACCTAGGAGACGGAGCGAAACCACAAGTTCTCGCTGCAAAACTGATTTCAATGTCTAAACACTTCCTCACGGAATTAATTAATCTAACTATTACAAAATCTGGAGGAAGAAACTACGGCCCTTCCCCTGATCCACGTTCTCAAGGAAAAATTGTTCCCTACGCAGGTCTATACACGCCTACAACAAGAGAATTTGGCTATCACTGGGAAGCTGGAGCATACCATTACCAGTTTGGCGTATCCAATAAACCGCAAACTGAACAAATTTTGATGATGGCTGAAAAATACAGAGCCAGCGCAACCTATTACGTCACGACGTACGGAGAAGCCTTCGAAGAGACTGCTGAATACATAGAATTTTACCAGAAATATGGAGTGAAGCTTGATAAAATTCAAAATCCAGGAGCTATTGAGCAGATCATCAAGTACATCTCTTCAGATTATAAGAAATTGTTAGAATTTCAGTTTGATCTCGTTGCTTTATATGCGACCTATTCTTCAGAAATGCTGACAAGTAATGGATTTTCCTTATGCAGACTTTTAGCTTCTATTCGATCCATGTCAGGAACTCCTTGGAATGTTGAAGGGTATATCAAAAAACTTACAGATAACTACATTAATGATCTTGGAACCGTCGGCCGTATTCTTCACGCACTAATTCAGAAAAACAAGCAGGGATTAATATTCCCTATTGATTTTGAAGAAAATAACTTAGAGAAAGCTCACTCGATCAAAGATTTCTTAAATCAGCTTCATGCTGTTTATCCAAATTTCAAGAAAATTAGAGGGGTCATTGAACCGGGAGGACTATTTAAACTTTACGGAGCCAATGAAAAAATTGCACGTGAATGGATGGAGTTTATCCAAGAAAAGCAATTACTGGAGAAAGATCTTCCTGAAGATAAGAAAACTGTAGATCCCCAGATTGACTCGGTTATATTCTTCAATAAAGACCCGGGTCAAACTCAACCTAATGTTGTCTATGTTTGGATAAAAGGTGCTGAAACTCCAGAAAGACTTGGGACAAGTTCTTTCGATGAGCTTTCAAGAAAAGGGTTGCTCCCTAAAAACTATGTAGTCTACATCGACGAAAAGCATGCAGCCGGTTCCGACTTTCTACATATTCCTGATGCAATAAAGCCCATGACTTGGGATGAAAAAATGCTCTTGAAAATAGCGTCTCAAGGAATTATGCGTTTGAGACAATTCCTTTTCGAACAAAATACGATTATTATTGTTAGTAAGGAAAGCCAGAAAGCCTTTTATAATCAGGGTAAAACACAAGAAGACCTTCTTTTACATGCCGCAAAACAGGAATCGGTCCAAAAAGCGCAAGCTATGGTCCAAATGCTCACTCAACAAATTCAAGGCCTCGCCGATGGTGAATCGCGATTTGCTATTCTAAAAGCCATCCTTGCAAATGAATTTAATATGGACTTTGCAAATCTAGTTCAGGCTAACGAAAAGTTCTTTGTGCGCACCATGTTCGAAGATCCAATTAAGCAACATAGCCGTCTTGAAACTTTGGAAGACACTAAAACCTTGTTAACAGGCTTACTTGAGTCTACTGAAAATTCCTTTAACAACACAGTGAAAGACGAAGCTTTAAGGGAAAATGTTGCAAAAGGTGTCCCAGTTCTCAAAGAACAGATCAGAAATGCAACCTCACTTCCAACTAAAACCAGAAATATTACAAACCGCTCAGGGATGCAGCAAGAGGTTCAACAACAAATTGATATTGAATCAGAAAACCAAAAGCAAATTGAAATTGAAGCTGAAATAGAGCTTGAGATCCAAAGATATCAGTACAAAGGTAATGAGAATGTACGAAAAGAATATCCAATGAAGGAAGAGCAATTCTTTGCGCTCATTGATTCCTTAAAAGCTCAAACACCTAATAATAAGCTAACGATTTCACTGCAAGAGCAGATTAAGAGCTATGATACTAAGCAATCCACAAGGAATCCTTACGAAACACTCTTTGAGCAACGGATTTACGGCACATATGCTTACTTCCATACAACTGAAAGTAATTCCGTCATGTCTATATTTGACACTAAACACCGCCCAGCCAAGCAGCTATTAGTCACACGCAATGCAGAAGGTAGACTTGTCTGGTTGTGTTTATCTGAATTTGAAGCGCAAGAAGTGTTTGATCATTTAAAAAGACTTGCGGCGACTACTCCAGAACGTATAAAGGATATTTGGCTTGTTCAGCCGGATGGTACCCTTTTGATAGAGAATAATGCTAGAACCTTTTCTTTAGATGATCCACAGGTCATGGCCGGGCTAATAGAAATCAATGCATTGGTAGGCAATATTGACTTTATTGATAATCCAAAATACTCCGGTGATATTGAGCCTTGGTTAATGAAACACACAGACCTGAAAATACGCTTTTTGAAATTGAAATCCCTTCGAAATGAAACTCAAAGACACAGACTAGCGAATTGTGGAATCATTGTCCGAGTACTTTCAAAGAGCTCTGCGTCGAGTCTTTCGTCCAAACATTATATCTGCAAGCTGAGGGCACAACGTGAACAAAATCGCCAAGGTCGATTTATTCCAGACCAAACTTGGAAGACAAAGATTCTAACCGCTGAAGAAATCCGGGATTTAAATGCCGATTACGTTCCATTTTTGGGAATCGACTGGAAAAAAAGAAATAGTGATCCAGATACTAAACAGGCTTTAGATTCACTCAAAAGGACTAAAGGTATAACTACTGAAGAAGAATTAAAAGTTGCTGCTGAAGAGCTGTCTAGACGTCAATTATCACATATCCATGTATTTCATGGGCCATCAATTGCGCCCCATCAAATACGTTGGCTGCCAGTTCATAAAGTAGGACTATTAAAGAACCCAGAACAAATCAAGAGTGTTGAAGGATCCACAGTAAAATATTTGCTTTCTGAAGAACAGGTTAAGGGGCTAGAAAACCACCAAGGCAACTTAATTCCTCATATCAATCCAGATTATTACCCTCTTTTAGATCAGTCGTTGCTGATCCAAAAAGTTCCAAATGAGCATATCAGAAAGGTTAACTCCAATTACTTCTACATGCTGAGTGATTCGCAGTTGAAATATGCACTGACACAAGATGAAGATTTTCTGCGGCATCTATTTAAACATTTAAGCCCAGATCAAATCAAAAAGTTGGACCTAAATTACCTCAATCTTATCCCACATGATAAATATAAATATATCAGTGAAGAGCAAGTAAAAGCGATTACAGACCCAATGGTAATTACAAAATTGGAAGAAATTGCAGAAAAAGGTGCTGATGTCAAGAAAGGTACTTGGAGCTCTTGGATTGCTTCTGAGATGGTAAAACATATTAAAACTGATCAAGTTCAATATCTGAAAACCCCTGCACAATTTGATGAAATGCCTGATGACCTTGTACAATTTGTTAATGTGAGTCAGGTTGAGCATTTAAGTGTTAAAAGATTATTTAAACTTAAAGAGATCAAATCTCAGAATTGGAAACCCTTTTTAGATAAAATTACTGATGCACAACGTAAGGCGATGGGTTCAGAGGAAAAGCATCAGCTTTACGGAGAACAATTCTATGAAGTCATGAATGTAGAGGATGTAAAGTATCTTACAACAAAAGAAATGGTTCAGAAATGTAGAAATGAGCTCGTGAGATATTTAGCTACAGCGCAAATTGCTTTCATAGAAAAGGAGCAGGTACCCTATTTAGTAGATACTCAATTGTTAGACTGCCCTAATGAATTAATTCATCACGTAGTGCCATCACAGTATATCGATATGGGTAGAGATGTTCTTCGAAAATTCAGTGATGCAGAACTTAAAAAACTCATTGAAAGCAAAGAATTTGAAAGGTACCTATTTCGTATTCCTCCAGAAAAAATTTATCTAGTTGGCAATGCAGCTGTGCTGGAAAAAATTGATAATGAAAATATTAAAAGTTTTGGAGTAGCGGGATTTAATAATCTTTCTGACAAACATCCTTTGTGGGGCAGGATTACTCCAGAGATAGTTAAAGGAATCACCGCTAATAAGGTGAAAAATATTCCACGAAAGATGCTGAAATACATAGAGACTAGGGAAGCATTGGAATCCGTCTCATTCTTTAAGGTTGTGCACCTAAAGAAGGAACAAATAGCTACCCTCAAAGATAGAAGTTTCGGACTGACATACTTTTTAGGGGTATTAACGCTTGGCGTGGCTATGTCGGTCATTTCACTGTTCGGCTATCTCTTTATCCCCTGCACAATGTGCAGCGAAAGGAAATCACACACCTACCGAAAATGGCTAAACCGCAACTTCAAGCGCGTTCGCCACCTCTTCTCTACTTACCTTGCTGCATAATATTTTGTTGCGACCTTTAAACTTGTCGCCTGCGACTGGCGCAAGCGACAAGTTTTTTAGAATACCCCAAGCGCACTCAAGAAGACCAAAACAACAAGAGCAGGAGCTGTGTACTTTAGCGTCAGCCAGAAATAGTTTGTCAGCCATTTGTGACGGTCAAACAATCCCTGTGATCCATCGTGAAGTTCACGCAATGCATTGACGATCCCCCAAATTCTTCCAGCAACTAACACCGCACACAAGCCTCCAATTGGGATCATCACACCGCTGGCAATAAAGTCCATCCAGTCCAGCACTGTGCCTCCGCCAAATAATGGGTATTCT
The DNA here is from genome assembly GCA_039806825.1 of Parachlamydiaceae bacterium. Taxonomy (GTDB): domain Bacteria; phylum Chlamydiota; class Chlamydiia; order Chlamydiales; family Parachlamydiaceae; genus JBDHQB01. The sequence continues at coordinate 33,548 of JBDHQB010000022.1, forward strand.
TTCAGAACGCTCGTCGATAATGCACAAGGCACACCCACCAAAAATGCTCCCGTAGCAACAGCCAACACAGCCGCATGACGGCTCCACTTCCATTCATCCATCAAATAGGCTATCACTGGCTCCATTGCAGAAATCTCTGATGTCAATGCCGCCAACACCACAATTAAAAAGAAAGCGATAGCAAAAATATATCCAAAAGGGATCTGACTAAACACCATTGGCAAGGTGTGGAATACTAAACCTGGCCCTGAATTTGGCTCCAAATTCACACTAAAGACAATCGTAAAAACTGCCACAGAAGCCAATAATGAAACCAAAGTGTCCATCACAACAATAGGGAAACAACTCCCTACAATATTTTCATGCTTCTTCAAATAAGATCCGTATGTCACCATTGTTCCTTGGCCCAGACTCAATGTAAAAAAGGAATGTCCTAAAGCCATCAAAAATGCTGTCGGTGTTAGTGCTTTCCAATTAGGAGTTAACAAAAATGACAACCCTTTGCCAGCGCCGTTCAATGTTAGTCCGTAAATGACTAATAGAATCAGCAATCCAAAAAGAAGAGGCATAAAGATTTTATTAGATCTTTCAATTCCTCCGCGGACTCCCAAATAGAGCACACCAGTACAAAGAAGCATAAATAAGCCATGAAAGCCTACAGCCCACCAAGGATGTTCCATTAAGACGTTATAATGGGCAGAAGCCTGCTCAACTGTGGCAAAATTATTGACCGATCCAGTAATCGCTTCGATCAAATAACCCAACATCCAACCTGCAACCGCGCTATAAAACGCGCTAACAATAAAACCGGTTAATATCTGTAAATGACCTGCCCAGCCCAGATATTTTCCCCCTAATTGTCGGAAAGCTCCAGCCGGACTCGTCTGAGTCTTTCTCCCGATCAATATTTCCGAAATAAAAACTGGAAAACCAATCAACAATAAGCAAAGGAGATAAACAGCAATGAAACCGGCCCCACCGTATTGGCCTGCCATATAGGGAAACCGCCAGATATTTGCCAATCCAATCGCCGACCCCGCAGCCGCAAATATAAACCCTAGCTTTGATCCCCAATGTGCACGTTTCGTCATACTATCTACCCCGTTTGTTAAGAAACGAGCAATTATAAAGGGCATGCTTTAATTTTACTAACCTTTATTTTGTGGGTAGGCCAGTAGAATGGACGGCATGGGCAAAATGGACAATATGGACGGTATGGACAATATGGACAGTATGGACGACCCTCATGGACCGTTGGGAATTGTATTATCCTCAGACATTGGGGCTGTCCATTTTGTCCATACCGTCCATTTTGTCCACTTAAAGGTAGCCTATCCTTTGTAAAGTCTTTCTTTTTGCTTACCAAAAATCTAGGCTAGTTCTATGATGGAATTTCCTAGGAGGTCCCTATGGCTGACACAACTCCTCAAATCGACTCACTTCAAGAAGTCGATAATAATCCTAAAGTTGATTCAAGCATGTCCATTGAGACAATGGTGATGCTGATTAACACTGAAAGACTTAAGTATCTTCAAGAAACTACAGATAAAGAACTTAATGAATTGAAGCTACGTCAAAAAGATGTCCGCACACTTCATAAAGTGATGAAAGCGATCAACGCAGCTACTGATGATAAAGGAGCCCTCGATATTTCAAAAAATACAGATCTTCAAAACCTCTTAAAAGAAGCTAAATCTTTAGGAATTGATATTAAGGATGATAAGAAGAAGTACAATAAAGATGAGCGCGATCGCCTAATCGACAACCTTAAATTAGGGGTTGAAGACCTTAACGTTCAAAATGAAATGCAACTCCAGAAAGTCAATCGCTTAACCAACGAAAGATACGAATCTTACCAGCTCGCTCGCACAATCTTAAAACCGTTGCATGACGACAAACTCAGTAAAGCCCGAGCAATGGCAGGTCGTTAATGACTGAAGAAAAATTCACATTAAACGAAGTGGATGCAAAAGTGCTTTATAGCCAAGCCTATAGCTATTACAATTCCGGTTTATATCATAAAGCCAAAGATTGCTTCCGACTTTTAACTGCTATCCAACCTAACAATTACAATAATTGGTATGGGCTTGGAGCAACTTTCCAGATGTTAAAAGACTACGATAATGCCGTTCAGGCCTATTCGTTAGGAGCTTTAGCAGATCATGATGAAAAAGATCCTGCTCCTCACATTCATGCAGCTGAATGTCTCATTGCTCTCAGAAAATATGACAGAGCACGAATTGCGTTGAACAGCGCTGAGATTATCGTAAAAAAACAAGATCTTAATCAAAAATTAATCGATCAAATTGCACAATTGCGTTTGGCAATCGAAGAAGTGGTTGCAAACCGATAGGGAGATAAATAGTATGGTAGACGGAGTTACATCTTACCGATTTCCACAACAGTCTTTACAGTTTGATCCAAAGGCTTATACTGAGGATTTGAACACTAGCACTGAAATTCCAGTGCATCAGCAAAAAAAACAAAAGCTAAACTTTGTTGAAGATAAGCAAATTGATAAAACGAATGCTGAGCTTATCGGTCCAAGGGCCGATATTTTGCGTCCAATTTTGAAAGCTCCTGATGAAATTACTTATGATGCTGTAGTAGAATTTAACCATCGCATTGAACGATTGACTGCAAAAATGGATCAATACAGACTTGAGCTCGAAAACTCTCAGCGTGACCTCTATAATATGGATGTGACTCTCGCTTCAGAACGTGTTAAACAAGCTCAAGAAGGTGCAAAAGCGCTTCATGAAGAGTTAAAAGATGCTCAGACTGAAATGGAAGCACGGATTAAAAAATCCAAAATCGTGGGTTGGGTCGACACAATGACTACAATTGCATTTTTAGCTGTTTCAGTCATCAGTTTGGCTCTTGCTGTCATTACAATGGGTCTTTCACTCGGAATGAGTGCCGGGATGATTGCAGGTCTAGGAGTAGCTAAAGGGGCGACTACCATAGCCGCAGGTGCCCTTCAACACGAAGCGCAGAAAACTGAGGCAACTGCAACAGGCTTGAGACATGCAAGGGATGAAAATCAAATGAAAATACAGAAAATTGTTGAAGGCTTAAAGCAAACTTCTGATGCCCTTAAGCGCGTTTCTCATGATACAACCGAATTCTTGAATAGTCAGTATAAAACTATTCAGACATTTAGAAGATAATAGAAAGGAATATAATTATGGCAGGATCAGAACTAGATATTCAAAAATTAGCTGTTAATCCTTATGCACAACCGAAAGCACAAATTGAACAATCGATTTGGACACCTAAACAGAAAGAGCTGATCGATAAGACTGTGGGAATACAAAAGGTTAATCTCAATACAGCATTGGTAGAAAAACCTTTTAATGAAAAAGGATTTGAGAAAAGAACCATCATTGACATTCTAAATCCAAAGTCTAAATCGGATCCAAAGGAAATAGTGAAGGATGATCCGATGGATATTGCTACAGATAATGATGCAGCGCCTATAGCAGCTCCAAAAGATGCTTCAAAGACTGAAGATACTTTCACAAAAGAGGATATCACAGTTGAAGCTACTGAAGAAGCGTATCAGGAAGTTGCACGTAAAATCATAAAGAATGATGACCGCATCGATGAGATCTTTAACAAGATGCAAGAACTTGATACTCGCATGAAAGAGATCGACGATCTTATTAATACGGCAACCACTCCGTTAGAAAGGGAAATTCGTAAAAAGGTTAGAGAGCGTCTTCAGTTGCAAATGGATGATCTTTTGGACGAATTAATTGTACGCAGCACGATGAGCTATTGCCAATTAACACAGGAAGATATCTTTAGGGTTAGAAAGTTGATTCGCGATGATGTGGAGCAACTGCAGAGCGCGATGAAAGATAAAACGACGATGATTATCATTTGTGTATCGGGTGCAATTTCCATTGGAGGTGCGGGCTTAGGTTTTGCTCCTGGTGGTATTATGGGCTTTTCAGCTGCGCAAGTTAAAGCAGCGACTAACATGTCACAAAGTATTGGGCAAGGGGGTAGCTTGTTAGCTCAGCAGAACATGCAGTCAGCGCAAGGAAGGCAAAAAGTGTTGCAAGACCTATTTGTAACGGTGGATCAAAATGTTGAAAGGGACCGTGGCGATGCTAAGAGCAAAGCTCATAACCTGGTCGTTCAGTTGATCGAAGCCATCCGTGCAAAGTACAAAGAACGCCACAACGCATGGCAAGCCGTCAACAACTAATCATCCTAAGATATAGGCTACAATTCCTGTAGCCTATTCGTACTTAGCTTCAAAAAGGTAGCCTTCCTATTAAAGCCAATAAAGCGGTAGCTTTCCTATTAAAGCCAATAAAGGGGTAGTCTTTCCGCAGGCGTAGAGTGCGGTAGCGAAGCGCATGCTGAGCTACCCCCATGCGTTGCAAGACAAGCTTGTTGCATATTGTTGCTCGCGCGCTCTGCGCCCCTGGCTGTGCCCGCGCAGCCAGGGGCGCAGAGCGCGAGCAACACAGTTTTTCAACAATAAGCTTGTCCTGCAACGCATGGCGGTAGCTCCGCATGCGCTCCGCTACCGCACTGCTATGTAGAGTGTCAAGTAAACGTTTAAATTTTTTGATTCTCCCTACGAGCCTTTTATT
>JBDHQB010000048.1:0-8835 GCA_039806825.1 Parachlamydiaceae bacterium
AAGGGCGGTAGCTCCGCTGCGCTGCGCCACCGCATTCCAGGGCTTCGCAGAGGCTTTTTACATTGTGTTGTATCCCACAGATGTCAACATTGTTTATGCTGAAAGTTTGTTATGAGGTCAGGGCAAGGGCGGTAGCTGTGCTGCGCTGCGCCACCGCATTCCAGGCGCTTTGCGCGGGGAGGGAATTCCTAGCCCGAGGAGGGCTAGGAATGGGATGCTAGATGACGGCGGATTTGCGGAGGTAGAATTTGCCGACTTCGATGAGGTAGTGGGAGTTGTAGGTTGTTCCTAACCAGATGAGGTCTTCGCCTTGGTCTGGGGTGCTTTGTTTGACTATTTCGTGAACTGAATGCTCAAACAATGGCCTTAAAAGCCACTCGTCACTTAGCTCTAAAAGCTTCACGGGATCTGGTGGACTTTCCCTTTTTGCAAAAGGTTTTTCTTCCATGCTACCTTCCCTTTTTCCAAAAGGTTTTTTCTCAGTGTAGACTTCTCTTTTTTCAAAAGGTTTTTTCTCAGTGTAGCTTTCCCTTTTTTCAAAAGGATTTTCTCCTGTGTAGATAAACTTTATCGCTTCGCGAACAATCTCACCATCCACTTCGGGAAGAAGCATTTGATCCCAAACTCCTCTAAAATAGGTGCTGCCTACTTGCAGAATGAGCTTGTTGCCAGTAACTACCTCATTATCCTTGCAGATGAACTCAAAATTGCAGACATCCTGAATTTTGTAAGCTTGTAAAAGAAGCCTCTCCATACAATGATGGGGTACTTCATTCAAAGTTGGACCTTGATTGCTCACCGTCCATTTTACACTTAAATAAGAAAGCCGACACTGGAAGGTCTCCTGTTCAGCAATACATTTTGGATTAATTATAAGCCTGTTTTTGTCACTGTAATCAATGGTTTCATGAAATCTAAAAGAGATCACCCTTTTAATGAGTGGTCTTCCCTCTGCATTTAATGCCAAGGGTTCATGAATGATGTGAATGGCGTTAATTCTTTTAACCTTATGACCGAGTGAATAAAGGATCCCGGAAGCATAATGATAAGGTATATTAGCGCTATCTCCTTCCCTTTTGAGTTTGTTCAAAAGTGTTCCTCGAATGGATTCGAGGTTGTAGTAAAGCGAGCATTTGGTGTGCAATACGCTTTTTGTATGATTGGGATTTAGGTTGCTTAGAGTAAGTCTTCTGTTGAAGGCTTTCCGGAATTCCACCCATTTCGAAATGGTCTCAGCGAAACAAGGGATCATAGCGGCCCCCTAGTCGGTTGAATTTATTCCAATAGTGTTGGTAGCTTAAATCGATTTCCTTTGTCAAAACAAAAAATGGGGTTTTTAGGAAATTAAATTATTTATAATTAACCATTATTAAATAGGTTACGTTTATTTTTAAGTCTTATCTCCCAAAAAAACAATATGAAAATATAGCTCAAAGGAATATTTCTTTAATTAGAGGGGCATCAGTATTTGTTCCTTAAAATGCAGGAGGGAAGTCAACTGACTTAGACAACTGTAAAAAATCGCCATCGAACATTCAAACTATCTCTTCTAGTTATCAAATTTTAGAAAGGAGATATTTGTATGGCATCAATAAGAAGAAGAGCATCTTCAAGTACTCGTCGTTCTACATCAAGAACGACAACGGCTCGTAGAAGAACAACATCTAGAAGCCGTTCAACTGCTGGAAGAAAAACGGCGGGATCTAGAACAAGTAAAACACATTCACGTAGAGCGGTAGCTAAAACCTCTGCAAGACGTGCCACTTCTCACCATAGAGGAACTAAACATAAACAAATGAGCCGTCATTCTATTTCCCATCGAGTAGCAAGCCGTGGAAATAAAGAAAGCGCGTTTGGCGAGATGTATGGAACAAGAAGTAAAGCTCGTACAAGAAGAAATCATCGCAATATTGCAAGAAAAGCAAATGGTCAGTTTGCAAGAATGAGTCCATCTAGAAGAGACATCTTCATGGAAGATGATTCTGCTTTCTTTAACTATGCTCCAAGAAGAACTGCAAGACCCCACAGGACAACAACACATAGAACAACAACACACAGAACAGTTACAAGAAGAGCGCATAGATAGTTCAACAGAAAATAGGGAACATTAAAATTCCCTATTTTTTTAATAATAAAAAAAGGTGATTTTATGCCTTCTATCGGATTGACAGAGTTATTTATTGAAGAGCTTGAAGGATTATATAATGCCGAGCCTCAAATTATTTCATCTTTTCCAAAGCTTATCAAAGTAGCATCTTATCACGATTTGCGTGATGAGCTTTCAAAAAATTTGCAGGATACCGAGCAACAATTGCGCAGAATCGAACACATTTTTGAATTGCTTGAGTTCCCAAGAGAAGAAGAAACTTGTGAAGCTATGCAAGGAATTTTATATGAGGCAGAGGAATTCACTGCAAACAAGATTCAGCTCCATCATTAGATTCTGCCATCATTAGTGCAGTGCAAAAAGCTCTCCATTACGAAATTGCTGCCTATGGGACCTTAAGAAGTTTTGCAAAGCATCTTTCTATGACTAAAGAGATCGTAGACCTTCTTCAGGATTCTTTAGATGAAGAGCTAGCTGCTGATAAAAAATTATCAACCATTGCAGATGGTTCATTTTTTACTCCTGGCATTAATCAGGAGGCAGTTCAAGAAGGGAAAACAAACAAAGAAGATTGAATATTTTTTTGTTCAAACTTATTAAAAATAAATTGGAGATACCGAAGGACTCTTTTTTTTAAAATTATTGGAAATGGGAATGGCTTTATTATTTACAAGTATGAATTTGGAGTTTCAAAGAATTTTAATTTAATCTATTTATATTTAATGGGTTGGATTAATTTTTTAAATGCTATGAAGTATAATTCGAAAAAGATAGAAAATAGAATTAGCGGGAATAAAAGTTTACTGCGTAGATCTTGAGGGATTTTGATGTAATTGTTCTGATACCCTCAATATAAAAAAGGAGAAATCCTATGGCGACAAAAAAAGTAAGTTCAAAGCTTGGGACTCGTACTAAAGCGAGAAAAAGTCCAGTAGTTAGAAGGAAAAGCTCTAAAACGACAGTTTCGATTAGAGGAAAAACAAGAGTGGGAGCAAGGAGCAAGACATCATCTAAAGCAAAGTTTGTTAGATCGAAAAAGGCCATTATTTCCCGAACTACTGCCAAACGTTCCCCAACCGCAAAAAAAAGAAGTGCACCAAGCAGAAAGGCAAGCGCAGGTAGATCGCAAAGCCTTAAAAATGAAGAAGTAAAAAGCAATAAGGGTATTGGGGTCAGAGGAAGAGCAAAGTCACAAGGCTCTAAGTTACAGGGGAGAAGTAAAAAAGGTTCGCCGCAAATTTCAAACAGAGGCCTAGGGAGTAATCAGTATAATAAATCTTCAGAAAACATGCCTTCAAAGGCAAATCGCAAATCTAAAGATGAAAGAGATTTTGAAACTTCAAAAGGGCATAATGCAAGGGAAAATGTAAGAAAAAATTCTTCCAAAGAAATACAAAAAAATCCAAGAAATCCAAAGCAGGATCAAAAGTTTAGCTCTGATGAAGAGTCGAATGAAAATGAAAGTGGGTTTGAAAGAGAAGGCTATGGAAAAAAATCGCAAGTCAAGAATAAAGAACAACAAAGCAAGAGTGAAATTAATTTAACCCTAGGTGAAAAAGCTTACGATAAAGAATATCAAAATCGTTCTAATTTAGAATCTCAAGCAAAATCAAAAAAATCTCAAAAGAATAAGAGCAAGTCATCTGGCAGAATTTCTGATCAAGGCGCTCAAGGGGATAAAGAGCATCAGCATGATGATACTTACCCTGAGGAAGAGTATGAAAATCTTAAAAATGTTCGCTAACTAAAATTAATAGACAGGAAATCAAAATGATTTCCTGTTCAAATAAAATAGGAGGCCGTTATGAAAGATGAAGGACTTTTTGAGCTATTTGTCGATGAACTAAAAGATATGTTAAGTGCTGAAAATCAAATTGTTGATGCCTTGCCAAAAGTGATACAAAAGGCTCAATTAAAAGATTTAAAAGAAGCACTATCTACTCACTTGAATGAAACAAAAAATCAAGTCAGTCGATTAGAGGAAATTTTTAATATCTTAAATATTGATGCAGAAGAAGAAACTTGTGAAGCAATGCAGGGACTTCTTCAGGAAGCAGATGAAATGATCGAAGATAAAAAGCCTTCACCTGTTCTGGATGCTGCAATTATTAGTGCTTGTCAAAAGGTAGAGCACTATGAAATTGCATCTTATGGAACCTTGAAAGCTTTTGCAAAAATCTTAGAGCTTGATAAGAAAATTTCTAACCTCCTTAAAGAAACACTAGATGAAGAAGGTAACGCAGATAAAACTCTCACAAAAATTGCTGAGGGTGGTTTCTTCACTTCTGGGGTAAATAAAGAGGCTGTCAGCCAAAGCCCCGGTCATAAAGTAAAAAGCAGAAGATAGTTTTTAATGCTAGGGTGCAAATTGTTGCACTCTAGCATGGAACAAAAGGATTTTTATGAAAAAGAAAGATCCTGCTGATAGCTCGAAAAAAAATAATGGTAAAAAAGAAAAATCACTAAGTAGAAGCTACAATGAATTTAAAGAATTTCAAGGCAAAAAATACGCTGGAATGAAAATTGGCCATGGTCATTCCTGGCATTATGATCAAGGGGATTGGAAGGAAACCAAACAGACTCCCGATCTTTGGGTGTTTAATTACAATGTCAATAAAAGGCGTGCTGGGCATGCTCTAGAGGGATCAGGTGTGCCTGTAGGGACAGAGTGCCACTGGTATATTGCTGCCCATCAAAATGTTAGAAAATTGGACGCTAACACTTACTCGACTGCAATGCGGGGGCATAAATACAAAATAGCCCATAAAGGAGCTGACAAAGAGACTTGGAGTACAAGTTATGCGGGTCAACGGAAGAGATTGATTAAGTTTTTTCAAGCCATTCTACATCAGTTGGAATTAGAAGAAGTTGAAGAGAGTAAGTCTAAACCCAAGAGAGCTAAAAAGGGTAAAATTAATGAAGAAGTAAAAGAAAGTTATTTATAAGGAGAGAAGCTATGAAAGGTGAAAATAACAAATATACAGCATTTCCACATTTAGGCCATGTCCATATGCAAATGCTGATGAAATGCTATAGTGCCTGTTGTTCATGTGCAAAAATGTGCATTGAAGAAGGCAACACTGATACAGCTATTTTATGTTCTGACTGTGCGGACATTTGCTCGTTAGCTATTAAACTGCACAGCGGAAATTCTGAGTTTAACCATCAAATTTTACAACTTTGTGCAGAAGCATGTGAGCGCTGCGCCGAAGCTTGTGCACAACATGATTCCGACCATTGTCAGCAATGCAGTGAAATTTGCCATAAGTGTGCTGAAGCTTGCACGGTTGAGGCTTAATATCATTTATTTTTTGCTGTTGAAATTTTTAATAATAATAAAATAGGTGGGTTATGAAAGGGCTAGTTTTTCACAGTCCAAAAAAAGTTCAAGTAGATGATGTTCCTGAACCTTTTATACACCATGATGATACATTATAGTAGAAGTAACTTCAACAGCTATTTGTGGTTCTGATCTCCATATTTATAATGGATTTATTCCTCAAAAAAGGCCGATGGTACTTGGTCATGAATTTATGGGTATTGTGGAAGAAGTTGGAAAGAATGTAAAAAATTTAAAAAAAGGTGGCCGGATTGTAGTCCCATTCCCTATTGCTTGTGGGTCTTGTTTCTTTTGCCAGCATCATTTGCCTGGACATTGTGAAAATTCAAACGACAAGTATGGGCCTGAAGGGGGAGATAAGGATCAAAAAGGGGGAGCATTATTTGGTTATACAGATTTGTATGGAGGCTATGGTGGTGGTCAGGCTGAATATGAGAGAGTTCCTTATGCTAATGTCGGTCCAAGAAAAGTTGATGGCCTGAAAGATGAGGAAGTTTTGTTTTTAACCGATATTTTTCCTACAGGTTGGTCGGCCATTGACTGGGCTGATTTAAAAGGTGGAGAAACTGTAGCAGTTTTTGGTTGCGGTTCTGTGGGCTTGATGGCGCAAAAAGCTGCATGGATTAAAGGGGCTGGCAGAGTCATCGCGATTGATAGATTACCTTATAGATTGGAAATGGCAAAAAGAACAGCCAATGCAGAAGTGATTAATTCTGATGATGTCGATGTCGTTCAAGTATTAAGAGACATGACGGAAGGCAGAGGTCCTGATGTATGTGTGGATGCTGTGGGAATGGAAGCTAAACGTACTGTCACGGATAAGATTATAGAAAGTGTTAAGGGAGAAAGTGGAACAATTGATGTATTGACTACTTGTGCAAGTGCTGTAAGAAGAGGTGGAGTCATTTCAATTGTGGGTGTTTACGGTTCTAAATATAATTTCCCATTGGGTCAAATCTTTGATAAAGGTGTTACCTTAAAAATGGGTCAAGCACCCGTTCATTATTACATCGATGAGCTTATCAAGCTTGTCAGGGACAAGAAGGTAGTGTTGGATGACATCATTACCCATATCTTACCTTTGAAAGATGCACCCAAAGCTTATCAAATCTTTAATGATAAAGAAGATAACTGTGTAAAAGTCGTGCTAAAGCCATAACTTTGATGTTGATTTTCAAGAGGAATTAACGTAGCCTGCTTACTTAATAATCAACTCAGAGTCATGCAATGATTAAGTGGGCTTTATCGTTAATTCCTATTATTTTGTTTAATTTTTCTCTCAGTGCTTTGGATGAGAATTTCGAGGAGACTCGTTCACCGGAAGTGATGTACATGTTTCCGGATAGTAAAATTATTCCAGCTGTCGAGCTAGCACTACCAAAAAATTTCATCGGATCCAAATCACGCAATACTGAAGATGATCGAGTTTATTGGGGATCTATGAATGCCTTAACTTCTTTTTTCCTTTCTCATACGGTAAAAAAGAACCAGCCTATTATATCGGTCAAAATCAGTACCAATACCAAACAAAAAGAGCTGTCTGAAGAGAACATAAAATATTTCATCGATATGATTCTTCCAAAAATAAACCTTAAGCATGTCAAAGTACAGTTTTTGAAATGGGGAAGTTATCCTGTTGTAGCCATGGAGAACAAGCATCAAAATGAAACTATTATGTATGCATGGGTGGGTTTGAACGCTCCTGACGGGGAAACTTTACTAATCAATTATTTATTTCCGAATGGTAAAAAGCATCCTACCAAAGAGGAGCGGGCGCTTTGGAATAAATTTTTGACGGAGACTAAGGAACTGCCATTACAATTTAAATGGATTGTGGATGGGCATGATCTTCATCCAGGATATACTGTTGTAAAACTGGGCGAGACTAAATTTAGAATCATCGCTGAGAAAAGAAAATCAGATGATAAGCAATTAGTTGTTTTCCAACCTTTAAATGATAAGACAGACTTTGAATATGTTGAAATGTCGAATGGGGAATTGGAATCGGAGTGGAATAAAGGAGCCAAAGTTGTTAAGGTGAAAGGGAAGGTCAAAGTAGACAAGAAGGCTTTTGACGAAACGACTACAGTAATGCTGAAAGAAGTTGATGATTTTTCGGTGACACCGGAGGAATTGAAGAAAAACTCTAAATTGGTTGTGTTAGATGCAGAACAAAAAAATTCAACAAATTCAAAGAGATCTCGAAGAGCAAGGAATTGATGGGTGGCTACTATTTGACTACAGGCATTCGAATGAATTGGCTTGTAAAGTCCTAGAGATCCCTGCTGATAAAATGCTAACAAGGCGACTTTTCTATTGGATCCCACGTAAAGGGGAGCCTGTCAAAATTGTACATAGAATTGAATCGGGTGTATTGGATCATCTTCCTGGCGTTAAGAAGGAATTCCATGCTTGGGAAGAGCTGGAAAAAGCCTTAAAGGAGACATTGTCAGGCATTAAAAGTGTGGCGATGGAATATTCTCCAAAGAATGCGATTCCTGATATTTCAAAAGTAGATGCTGGGACTATCGAAAGAATTCAAAGCTTAGGAATTAAGGTTGTCTCCTCGGGTGACTTACTTCAAAAACAGACAAGTGTTTGGGATGAAAGAAAATTGAAATCCCATCTTGAAGCTGCAGATGTATTGGATAAGATTATCTCATTGACATGGAAGGAAATAAAGCAAAAGCTCGAAAAGAATGAAAATTTGACAGAATACGATGTGCATTTGTTTATGCGAGATCTACTTAACCAATTCGATTGCAAAACAGAGGAAGGGCCTATCTGTGCAATTAATGGCCATTCCGCTGATCCACATTACTTGCCAGGAAAAAAGGGGGGCAGTCCTTTGAAAAAGGGGGATTTCGTTTTGTTGGATTTGTGGGGAAAAAAGAAAGAAAAGGGGTCTGTTTACGCTGACATCACTCGTGTGGGGGTTGCAGATAGTAAACCCACAGCTAAGCAGGAAAAAATTTTTGGAATTGTAAAGTCTGCTAGAGATACTGCTACGGATTTTGTTAAGAAGAGTTTTGCAGATGGAAACGTGATCCGTGGATATGAGGTGGACAAGGTTTGTAGAAAAGTGATTGTAGATGCTGGTTATGGGGAATACTTTGTGCATCGAACGGGCCACAATATTGATGAAAGAGACCATGGACCAGGTGCACATATCGATAGTTTGGAAACTTTGGACGAGCGCAAAATTTTACCTGGAACTTGTTTCTCGATTGAACCTGGAATCTATTTGCCGGGGGAATTTGGTGTCAGAATGGAGTATGATGTTTATGTTCATTTGGACGGTAAAGTGCAGGTAACGGGTGGAATACAGACTGAAATAATGCATTTTTAGAGTTTTATTTCTTTTGTATGCACAAATTGTTGCATGCGC